>JAKAAL010000575.1 GCA_021802375.1 Bacillota bacterium
ATTCTTCCTGCGTTAACCCGTTTCGCTCCGTTAATTACCTCTCAGCCCCTCGCAACGCTCGCTGATCGATTGCCTAAAAAGCGCATTTTGATCATCTTGGATCTCTTTCGAGGGGGAATCACGATTTCCGTGGCGTTGCGGATGATCGCAGGCCACGCGAGTCCGTTCTTGTTGATCGGGGCCAACCTCCTGTTAAGTCTCTGTGGGCAGATATTCGGCCCGGCCAGTGAAGCCATCTTTTCGCACATGGTGGCCAACCCGGAGCAAGACCTCGTGCCTGCCAACGGATGGTTTGGTGCCGGTGGCGAACTGCTGCAGTGGGTAGGATATGGCTTGGGCGGTTTGGTAGTCAGTATCATTCATCCTGACCATGCCGTGTTGCTGGATGGAATTTTATTTTTCCTCTCGGCGTGTGCGCTCAGCATGATACCCATACCAGATCTTCAGGCCTCTTCCGGCCAGGGCTGGCGAGCGTTTTGGACCGACATGACCAGCGGAGTACGATTTTTGTGGGAACGAAAAGCCTTACGCGCTTATCTCTCCATTAGCGCTCTGATGGATTTTGTCGGGGCTCCGCTCGCGATATTCAGCGTCACCTTTAGCAAACTCGTCTTGCACGGGGGGGCTCGAGACTTTGGAATATTGGAAGCGTCCATGGGAACTGGAGGAATTATCGCGGCACGGATTGCTGCCAAGGTCAGTCAACGCGTTGCCCTATGGCGCATCTGGGTATTCTCCTTGGACGTCTTTGGAATAGCCATAGGATTCGTCGCGGAAAGCTCCACGTTGATCATAATGTTCGTCGCCATGGGCACCGCATCCTTTGCTCTTGCGCTGCAGAACGTAGCGTTTGGTGCCATGTTTCAACGGGTGGTGCCGCACACGATTCGAGGCCGTGCCAGTGCCGCGGTCCGGCTGACAGTCACCGGGGGGACCGGATTAGTTTGCTGTTAGCGGGCTACCTCATGACGCAGGTGGGGACGCGTTTCGTCTATCTAACTCTAAGTGTCGGGATAGGCTACATCATCATGGCGCTCATCATCACCGCGTCGCACCGTTAATGATCGTTACCCACTGCCGCTTTCGAGTCGTCAGATTAAAGGCGAAGGCACGTGCAACATGCTGTGTCTTTGGTTAGGATCCGACACCGAAGAGCGGTTAGCGGGGTAAGATGTGATGTGAGCTTGGCGACTTACGACACGATCCCATCGGTGGCTAGTAAGGGGACCCCATTATCAAAAAAGATTTTTGAGCCCGTCTCTCTAGACGAAAGACGTCGTCGTGAATGCGAATTTCTCCTTGAGTCGCGTTGAGGTGCCGACCTCCATCGGTCGTATCCCTCAGCGCGAATGCCAGCCCAACGGGTGTGACGCTTCGGGAAACGATGGCCCAGGGGTTCCTTAGCAGGTCGCGGAATTTAGGGCTCCCCCCGTGTTCCCGGTCGCCGACCGTGTATAGTTAAAGCATCATGTTGAAGGAGTGGTTACTGATGACTGTGCTCGAAGCCATTGCTGGCAGAAGAAATATCAAGCGCTTTAAACCCGATCCGATTCCCCAGAGCGAACTAGAAGAATGGCTTGAGGCGGCCACCTTTGCTCCCAACCATCGATTGACCGAGCCCTGGGAAATTCTAAGGATTGGTCCTGAGACCCGAAAGCAACTGCACCATGCTGCCGACTTCGGCGGGGCTCCCGTGGTCCTAGCGTTGTTGGCCGCCCCGGGGAGAAGCCAGGAGGAAACCGACGAAAACATCGTCTCGGTGGCGTGTTTCGCTCAAAACCTGGCCTTGGCTGCATTTTCCGCCGGTGCTGGCGCGCGCTGGGCATCCATCGGGTATTCCGCACATGGACGTGAAGTTCTGGGGATCCCCGAGGACCGAGCGGTAATTGCCGTCATCGCCCTTGGATATCCCGAAGAGGTGCCCCTGGCCAGACCGCGAAAGCCGGTCGCGGAAAAAATCACCGAGCTGCCCTAGGGCTTGCGACTTCCAGAACGTCGATAGAGATTAATAGCATCCCTCCAACGATAGCGGTGACGCCATTCGTCAATGCGCTCGCTGAAATGGGGATCCTCGCGCGAAACTCGTCAACGATCACCTGGGTGCCATGGGGCGGTCGATTCTGAACGACGAGCCGCTTGACACCATCAGCTGATAGAGAAGCCCCTCTCCATCAGTCGGAATATCATCGAATAAGCCAAATCCTCAGATAGAGCGCTCAGGGATCAACGCGTACCATTCTCTCGCCATGAATCAATCCCGCTTCGAGGAACGAGGATTGATTCATGGCGACCACACCACATCACGTGGGGGCCAACTCGGCGACTTTGGCACTTGCTGTGTGTTTAAGCCCCGACAAACACATGAACGTGAATGTCGGGGCGATTGGGCGCGGTTGTCGCATTTGATGGACATCACCGTCTTCCATCGGCGTCAACTGGAACTTCCTCCGCTTGTAATAGCGGCTCTCCGATGCCACATGCAGGGACTTTTGTGACGAACGCGACTCGGTCGGGGTAAATGCCATGGGGCGGATTCTAGTCTTCCACTCGCGGCTGGACTCAACGCACCCTCACGTTTTCAAATCATTTTCTTGTCATAACCCGGTTAGAAAAACCGCGTGAGGTCACAAATGGCCGTTTGGCACCGCGTTCTCCTTCACCCAACTGGCCGCTCCCGAGGTGATGGGATTAGGGCGTCCACCCGAACCCGAAGTACTCGGCCAAAGCATGCTGTCCCGTCTCGGTTACTAACACCACCCGATCAGCCGATCCCCGGACAACCCATCCTTGGTCGAACAGCCACGTGGCCACGGATCGACCCACTTGACCGGCTACATGATACCGGCGTTCACTCCAGTCAAGGCAGGGGCGCACCAAAGGCATCCGTCGGCGCGGGTCGAGGTCCCAGCCCCAGCGTGCGGCCTGGTCCCGTCCTCCACCAGTGAGGGTCATCGCCTCCTGGATGCAGTCGAAGGTCAGCCACCCGTGCGCGATCAACGATTCCGTGATTTGCATGCTCAGAACTCCCGCCAAATGATCATAACACGTTCGGGCTGCACGAAGTTGCGCCTGGCGCACCGAGCTCCGGAGCGACCGCAAGGGCTCCGCCGGGGCCAAGCTTAACAGTCCCTCCACGACCCGGGCCACCTCGGGACTGGCCAACGCATAATAGCGGTGGCGACCGTGGCGCCGCCCCTGAATCAATCCCCCAGCCACGAGCTTCGCCAAATGTTCGCTTGCCGTGGCCGGGGAAATCTGGGCCGCCCGGGCCAGATCAGACGCAGGGACCCGGCGACCGCCCATCAGGTGGATCAGCATCGTGGCCCGGGAAGGGTCACCCATCAGAGCCGCGACCGTGTGCAATTCCGGATCGCTCATGGAAACATCCCTACCTTCCTGGATTTGGCACTACGCAGAGAGGCTTTCTAGGGCGGCGCGCACCCCTTTGCGCCACACCCATAACCCGATCAAGACACCTGAGGCCACGATAGCGATAAAGGCGGCATAATACAACATGGCTCCATAGAGGCCGATCCGTTGGGCGACGAGACCCAGGCCCAGTACGGGTGCTCCGACGCCGCAGTAGACCACCACATAGAAGCTTGAAACCACCCTGGCTGTATCCCTCGGGGGCGCCACCCGAGTCACCGTGGTCATACTCCCTAAAAACGCGGTTCCTTGCCCGATCCCCGACAAAACGGTGCTCACCACCACCATCCAGAGGGCGTGGGCAGGCCCCGCCCCGAGTAGACCGAAGACGGCCAATACGATCAGCGCGAGTCCGATGGGCATAGCCCAACGAGGTGAGATCCCGCGCGTCACCAATTGGGTTACCGACGCGCAGGCGAGCATCAAAAAGACCACCCCGCCCGCGACAGCGAGGTTGTTCACATGGAGTAGCGTCATAACGTAGCTTGGCGCGAGGGACATGAAGAAGGCCGTGACCGACCAGACCGCAAAGGCGGTGCCCCCGGCCAACCAAAAAGGGGGTTGGATGGATCGGGGAATACGAGGGGCCGTCCAGTGAAAACGGCCTGTGGTAGAGTAGGAGGGGTTCTTACGAACCCCGTCCCCTCATCGAACCGGACTTGTGGTTTTCCCACATCCGGCTCTCCGACGATAGTTGCCCCGTCAGGGGCGAGGAGGTTGCGCCAGGACGTTACGTCGCATGG
>JAKAAL010000576.1 GCA_021802375.1 Bacillota bacterium
CCAGACGTGGATGCTCCTGGTATGCGACAACTAACACCAAAAGACGACCTTGCAACCTCGAGGACCCGATTCGGATGTACCTGGGCGACATCTTTACGGCAACGGCCAATTTGGCAGGGATACCCGGTTTGTCGATGCCGATTGGCCTACAAGATAGCTTGCCAGTAGGATTACAGTGGCTGGGCCCGGCTTCGCATGACCTAAGCCTCTTGGGAGCAGCCCGGATGTTGGAAGGGGACCCCGAAGAGTGGATGGGTCCTAAGGGAGTGAAGTGATGACCGATCTTTACGAAGTGATTATAGGCATTGAAGTGCATGTGGAATTGAAAACCCAGTCCAAGTTGTTTTGTGAATGCGCGACCCGGTTTGGTATGGAGCCGAACTCGGAAACCTGTCCCGTGTGTCTTGGTATGCCGGGAGTGCTTCCCGTACTTAATGGGGAGGCGATCCAGATGGCGGTGAAAGCGGCTTTGGCCCTGCATTGCGAGGTTCGGCCGTTTTCAAAGTTTGACAGAAAGCAATATTTTTACCCGGACCTACCTAAGGCCTATCAAATTTCGCAATACGATCAGCCACTCGCGGAGTGGGGATGGGTTGAGATTCACACAAGCGGTGCTCCACCCAAAAAGATCAGGGTGAGACGTATTCACGTGGAAGAAGATGCCGGGAAGTTAAATCATATTGGTCAGCGCTTAGGAGATGCGGTCGGCTCTTTAGTGGATCTGAACCGAGCCGGCGTGCCCCTCATTGAAATTGTGTCTGAACCTGACCTCCGGTCCGCAGAGCAAGCGCGTCTTTATTTGACTGAGCTCCGTGCGACCTTGAGTTACTTAGACGTGTCTGATTTACGCATGCAGGAAGGATCGATGCGGTGTGACGCCAATGTATCTTTAAAGCCAGCCGGTTACCAGGGTTCGTTGGAGGATCTTCCCCGGGTGGAGATAAAGAATGTCAACTCCATCCGTAATGTCCAACGGGGAATTGACTATGAGGTGGCGCGTCAAGCCGAAATGCTGCAGGCTGGCCAACGTATCGTTAAGGAAACGCGCGGATTGGACGATGCGACGGGACGAACCTATAGTCAACGCAGCAAAGAAGAGGCGAATGACTATCGGTATTTTCCCGAACCCGACCTGCCACCTTTAGTGCTGGATTCGGCCTGGATTGACGACGTTTCACGCCACTTACCGGATTTGCCCCCGGTCATTCGTCAAAATCTCATGGCACGAGGGCTTTCGGAACAGGATGCAGAAGTGTTGGTGCAAGATCGCGAGGCATATGAGTATTGGACCAAAACTGTGCAATATCATGCGGATGAAAAACTAGTGACCAATTGGATGTTGTCGGATGTGGCCCGATTGATCAATGCACGCCATGAGAGCTATGCCACTTCCTCCGTCGGACCCCAAGGGTTGGCGGAGTTACTCGACCTCATGGCGGCTGGCACCTTGTCTGGGCGCATGGCTAAAGAGGTATTGGAAGGCATGTTTGAAACCAAAGAAACGGCTCGGGCGGTAGTCAAGGCGCTGGGGCTGAGCCAGATCACTGACACCGGCGCCTTGATGGAGGTAATACAAACGGTACTGGCCAACCATGCGGCGGTTGTTGCAGATTATCGGTCGGGTAAAGATAAGGCGTTAGCATTTCTGGTAGGCCAGGTCATGAAGGCCACCCGGGGCCAGGCTAAGCCGGACCTGGTGAATTCATTGCTCAAAGAGGCCATTGGTCGAGAGGAGTAACATCGTGAAGCGTGCCGGGATTTATGGCAAATAATGAGGTGAGCCCGAGCAGGGAAGGGAGTCCGGAGGTCACACTGACGATAGAGCGAATGGGCCAATCCGGCGATGGTATCGCCAGGATGCCGGATGGGCGCCTGGCCTTTATTCCCTATGCGCTTCCCGGCGAAACCATATCCGCGCAAATTCAGGAAGAGCGCAAGAATTACGTGCGTGCTACTCTTCAAACGGTAATATACAAAGCTCCTAGTCGGATCCAACCCGTGTGCCCTATTTTTGGCCGTTGTGGAGGGTGCTCGCTGCAACATTGGCAATATCCTGAGGAACTGGCATATAAGGAGGAGCGGGTAAGGCGGGCCCTATTACAGGTGGGCCAAGACCCTCAGGTGGTAGCAAGTATCCGCGGCAGTGTCGATCCTTTGTCATATCGCAATAAGGGGCAATTTCCGTTTGGGCGGGTAGACGGCCAAGTGGTTTTAGGACTATATCGAAAGGGTACCCACGAGGTCATCCCCGCACGGCACTGCGACATCCAAGATGATCTCGTTAACAAGGTGTTGTCCTGGGCCGACACTGCGGCTAACGATTTGGACCTACCGGTGTATGATGAGCGTCGCAAGTCGGGGGTTTTGCGCCATCTTTTGATTCGTTCCTCGAGGTTGCAAGGTCGTCTTTTGGTGTTAGTTGTCGCATACCAGGAGCATCCACGTCTGGACGAGTGGGCCAAGCGGCTGTTGTGCATGGAAGAGGTGGCCGGCGTTGCTCTCAATATTAATCAAACCACCGGCAACCGCGTATTAGGTCCAACCAGGACTCACTTCCCGGGGATATGCGATGACTATGTAACTACGAGCGTACTGGTCACCCACTTCGACGTAATCGGGAAAAAGACGCACATGGCACGGCCAAATCACATCCAGCGGATCCTTACGTCCCCATTTAATTCCCCTCATGATTGCCACACCCAATTCGTGCCTCGCGGCAACGACTGGCTCCCTCCCAGGCTGGCATACAAGAATCGGAACAAATCCTCCCGCTCTAATATCTTGATCCGAATCCCTAACGGCTTAAGCCCCGCCGAAATCAGGTCTCTCCGCCGCTCGAGCTCCATTTCGGCCTCGTCCCAAAGAACTTCTCCACGGCGCAACGGTCGCGTACGAGAGTCAGCCCCCTGCCACGACAGCAGAATAAAAAAGCGGCGACGCACCAAGTGTTGCAAACTCGCGGTTTCCCGGATGAATTCAATGTAATCACCCAACGACGGGCGAAGATGTGGCTCAATATCTTCTTCATGCTCCTTTAAATCGCCGAGATAGTCATCAATCCTCACGTAATCAGACCTAACCAAAATCTCAACGGGAAAGCTTAATCCGTTAAGAAAGGCCGTATAAGCTTTCACTAACCGCTCCTGATCCTTCTTGGACCGCAATCCAAAGTTAATAGGAATGGTCTCGAATACCGCGGTGAAACGATCGCGTCCTACCAAACAACTTGAGGGCCCTATTGCCCGAATCGGAAACATCTGACTAATACGTGCTGCCACTTACATTCACACCTCTCGTTTTCTTATTTTTTGATTTTTTCAGGGTAAAAATAGCTTAGGTCCCGTCGAAAACCGGATCCATCGCACGATCCATTCGGCTGCGGTGGCATCTTGTATTCGCCAGATCGCCAGGCCCAGGCCCGAAATCGCCACGACCATCATCAGTCCAATCCGAAGCGAAAAAGGCATGACGCGCCAGTGCCACAGGGCCAGATCGCCCGTTCCCGCTAGGGCGATCCACAATAGGTCCGATAGTCTCAACCCAAACATGATGTCGGGTTCGCTGGTTAATGGCACGTAAAACGTCCGCACTATCGCCAAAGCCTATTACCTCCCAGACCCAATCCCACTAGGCGACGCAACTGGCTGGGAAGTTTGGTCATGTACCATAGCAAAGCCAGTTCCAAAAAAAGCTCGTTAACCCCCAGTGGCCCTGAGACATCATGCGCACCGCCAACCAAAATGCTGCAGCATGAAACGACTGAATAAAGATCACAACCCCAATCTCCCGTGCCAGATTAGACAGCACCGCATCGTCGTCTTTGGTCGCCCACCACAGCAAAAACCAAGGGATAGCCGCGGTCAGGATAAACAACTCAATAGCCCGGATAGCGTAAAACAGGGCCAGGTACAGTAACAGCAGCAACATGCCTAGACTCACGATCAGTACCACGACCGGTGACAGCACACCCCCCGAAGCCTGTGTGGGAGTCCAACCGGTGGAGTTTTGGATGAGCTGGCCGACAATCGCATTGTTGATGGTGAGATTGGGGTTGTGATCTTTATTCAGTCGTTTCATGCTGCAGCATTTTGGTTGGCGGTGCGCATGATGTCTCAGGGCCACTGGGGGTTAACGAGCTTTTTTTTGGAACTGGCTTTGCTATGGTAC
>JAKAAL010000577.1 GCA_021802375.1 Bacillota bacterium
TGCGTGGCGCCGAGGTTTTGGCGTTGATGGAGGCAATGTCGACGGGCCATCCTGGGTCATTGTCAACCGTGCATAGCCGGGCGGGAGGTATCGAGACCCTACAGCGTTTAGCGCGCATCGCGGTCCGTCATGGTAGTGGACTGGGTTTCACGGAAATGATGCAACAGGTTCGGAATACCGTCGATGTCATCGTGTACACCACGAGGTACGGCGACGGCAGCCGGAGGGTATCGGACGTCAGTTTGGTAGGCCCCGATCAAATTCAACCGCTGTGGCAGTATCAAAGTGTTTCTGGAGAGTTTGTACGGTTTGGAAAGCTTCCATGTTAGAGACCCTCGAATTCTCCCTATTTGTGGGACTAGGCGTATGGCAATGGCTTGAGTGCCGTTGGTGGTCTTGGGTCTTTCCCGCATCGCTTTTGGTAGGAGCTCTGGTGGGCAACGGTTGGATCGTGCTGTGGTTTGGCACTTTCGGCCTCTCGGTTTCGCGGCTGTTGGCGGCGTTGCGTTTGGAAGCCACTCAAAACCGCAATCAAATCCGAACCGAGGTGTTCTTGCAGCGCCTTCGGCAGAATGTCTCGATTTCCAGGGGAGGGTTAACTTCGGCATTGGCTGCCGTCTCCCTTCCAGCAGGAATTACCCCGAGCGAGCCGACGCTGGTGTTAAATCAGTTGGCTACCATCTGGGATTCGGAACCCTTACGCCGCTTAGGTGCCATCGTCGATGCGGCAAGGCACCATGGCGGGTCCCTTGCCTTGGTTATCGACGGTCTGTTAGCGCGGATGATGCGTGATCGTCGCCGGCGGCAGAGTCATCGGGCCGAAGAGGCTGCTCAGCGGAGCAGTGTTCTTGTCTTGGGTGTTGTACCCATACCGATATTCCTGAGTTTTTCTTGGTTTGCGCCCGAATTTCATCGCGTGCTGCAAAATTCCTGGTCTGGCCATCTAGCCATCTTGTGGATAGCGGTATCGACGTTTATTGCGAACGAAATCTTACGCTGGCACGTTGTCGAGCGATGAGGGAGGTAGACCTACGTGGCATGGATAGCCAGTCTTGGTGCAGGACTGTTGTGGCTTCAGTTCTTTGGGGCTAACCTTGCCTCCGCACTGTGGCTGCCCTTGGGATGGAGCGTTTGGGCTGCCCTTACGCGCCACTGGTTATGGCTTTGCATCAGTCTCGTGGTTCCCGGCCTGGGACTAGGCAGGCGTCGACCAAGACCGGGGAATCTCAGGACGCGCCGTCGGCAACTGATTGAGCTGTGGGCGATGGTGGGGCTTTACCTTACGGCCGGTATGGACTTATGGTCAGCGGTAGAAGAGGCAGTCGCTATCGGGCCATTAGTTGAGTCAGAGATTCGGGAATTTAGTCACCGAATCGCGGTAGAGCGCGACCCGGTGGAAGCCATTGCCGAGTTTTGCGCCCGCATCCCTGGGCCCGAATCCGAAGTCGTGGCCACCATGATTCATCACGGCTACCATCATGGTATTGCCACCAGTGACGTAATCGCTCAGGCGGGCGAAATGGAAGATCATTTGGCCTTTGAGAGCGAGTTGCAGCGTCGACAGGATCCGCTTTGGCTCACGATTATTCCTGCGGTGATGCTGCTCAATGTTCTGGCTGTGTTTGCTATGCCTATGGCAGTGACCATGTTGCACTCCTGGCATGGCATTTGAACTTTCTGGCGGTGGCGGATGCAGAGAAGGCCTTTAGGGACCATCGTAGCGCGAAAGGAAGCTCCGATGGATTTTTAGTCGGCGATCTTCTAATATAAAGCCCTGCGCGGAGCGATGGCGCCGGAGCGACACCTTGACGTCCCCGCCATCGCGCATATAGGTCTTTCAGCAAGGGCGGGCACCCAGAAAATGGAGAAACGGGCGATCGCAGGTGCGCTATGAGGCGCCCCGCTTGTTCGTAGAATAGGGCATGGGCCCATACACGAGTCTTTTGTCCTGCGTCGTGTATGGGCGAGTTGAAATCGACTCGTTAAGGGTGACCATTTTTCCCGGCCAAGCGGGCTTAACTTCCAGGCGCGTCGTCTTCAGTAATCGTGACGTGCGTCATGTGATCCCCTTGCTGAATGGAATCTAGCACATCAAATCCTTCCACGACCTTACCAAATACGGTATGGACTCCGTCAAGGTGCGCTTGCGGACTATGACAAATAAAGAATTGGCTACCCCCGGTGTCTTTGCCAGCATGAGCCATCGATAAAGACCCCCGCTGGTGGCGGTGGGGGTTGCCCTCAGTCTCGCATTTGATGGTGTACCCGGGGCCGCCGGTACCGTCTCCTCGCGGACATCCCCCTTGGATGACAAAGTTGGGAATGACGCGATGAAAGGATAGCCCGTCATAAAAGCCTGACTGGGCTAACTGAGAAAAGTTGTGAACGGTCGCTGGCGCCTCGTTTGGGTATAGGTCTAAGACCATTCGACCTCGATCCGTGTCTATCACTGCCTGCACAAAAATCCCTCCAAAATCGCTTATTGCCTACATCATCTGCTTGGTGCGCACCAAGTCGATGCCTACCATCATAGCTCAAATTTAAAGGCCTTGCTCAAGGCCCTTATGACCGGATGAGCCTCGCTGAAAAACCGGGTTATCCGCCTTGAGACTAAATTTGGCGGATGGTAACGGTTTTGTAATAAAGATTGGGTACACTCTGGCCAAGAGATTTTTCGGTGTTAAGGGAGTGTGGTGAAATGATGCCTTCCGTGTGGAAAACAGCGGCGGCGGCGGTGGTGGGATTTGCCGTAGGCGCGGGAGCGTCGGCTGGCGTGTTTACGATGGTGGATGGCAGCCATGTTATCGCCCAAGTCGAGCAAACGGGTGCGGCTGGGACGGTTCGCTATAGCGCCCCTTCGTCGGGAGCGTTAGCCATGGGACCGTCTACCATTTCTGATGTGGTTCAGCGAGTAAGTCCTGCTGTGGTCAAGATAGTGGCCACCGTGCCGCAACAACTGTCCATTTCCTCATCACCCTTCTTTAATCCCTTCTTTGGGTCCCTTTTTGGATCGCCCTCGCAAACCCAAGTGGCGACTGACATCGGCTCCGGATTTTTCTTCAATAGCCATGGATATCTGTTAACCAACGACCATGTCATTCAAGGGGCTACGCGGGTTCAGGTCGACGTGCCCGGATATCGAAAGCCCCTACCGGCGACCGTGATCGGCACGGACCATGCCAGTGATCTGGCCGTGTTGCGAGTGCATCTAAACAAGCCAGCGGCGGTCTTAACGTTTGGCAATTCGACGGCCACCCCGGTAGGGGCGTGGGCGATAGCCATCGGGAATCCATACAATTTGTACCACACGGTCACTGTCGGCGTCATTAGTGCCAAAGGCCGTCCGCTCACCATTGGCAACCGTCAGTACCGCAACTTGTTGCAGACCTCTGCCGCGATTAATCCGGGTAATAGTGGGGGGCCCTTACTCAATCTCGCGGGACAAGTCGTTGGTATCAATACAGCGGTAGAGTCACAGGGTCAGGGGATTGGGTTTGCTATCCCTACGACCACGGTGGAACAAATTTTACCGCAGTTAATGAAGGCCCGTGCGCCGCGACCTTGGATTGGAGCCTATATTGCCACCGATAGTCCCGCCATGGCTGCGGCGTATAACCTAGCCATCGCGCGTGGAGTGGTAATCACCGAAGTGGATCCCCAAAGTCCCGCTGCCGCGGCAGGACTGTCCGCTGGCGACGTGATTACTCGGGTGAACCACATTGGCATCGACAGCGCAAGCCAATTGAGGGCTCTGGTGCTTAGGGCGAAAGTGGGCGCTCAACTTCGCTTCACCGTGGACGACAACGGGTCCACTAAGGTGCGGTCGGTCGTGGTCGGCGAGAACCCCAACACGGGGGCCCCGCCCACGCTTCCTGGAGGCTAGCTGTTTTGGATTCGACCTTTCAAGCTGTTGGGGTCGTTGATGATCTGCCCGGATTGCAAGATGCGGCGAGCTTCGGGAATACCGTCCCATACATTCCAGTTGAGAATTCCCACGACCCGATTTTGGTCCAAATAATAGAAGACGCCTTCTTCGCCCGGTACTTGCCAATCGGAAAATACGGGTAGACTCGCATCAAGGCGCCCGATAGCTTCGAAACCAAATTGAAACAAGTCCGAGTAGAAAAACGGAAGGTGACTATAGACCTGATTTTCCCAGATCG
>JAKAAL010000578.1 GCA_021802375.1 Bacillota bacterium
AACACGTGCTGTTCCACAATTTTCACATGAATTTCAACAGCACTTTTGTCGCGCTTATCCCGAACCCCGAGTTATCCCGACAGCTTGAGGATCATGGCGCCGGGGTGCCATTAGACGCATAAATCTTCGGGATAACACCTGACCTTACTGGAGTCCGCATAACTGCCGAAGCAGTTCCTCGTTGTCCTCCCACACGGGGGGGTCCACGGGGCTATCGAGATCTGATCGGATCTTCTCCAGAGCGGTCTTCAGCATGGTGATATCTGTCGCCGCATAGATGTCGGTGGTATCGACACTGGCATGGCCCAAGAAGTCTTTAATGTAGGACAGTGGCATGCCAGCCTGGTACAGATGCATCGCACGTGTGTGGCGAAAGAGATGGGGATACACCCGAAGGGGGACGTCGGGGCACTGTTCTCGTGCCCTGGTGCCATAGCGATTGAGAAACTGGGCTACAGCATCGGGCGACAGGGGTCCCATCCGACCTTTCATGCGAGTGTAAAACAACCACGCATCGCCGTTGTTATGCGATCGATGAAAATGTTGGAGATAGCGATGCAAATGTTGGACCGTCTTCGGAAGCAAGGGTATCACCCGAGTTTTGCCTCCTTTGCCGTGCAGATATACGCAGGGCACCGGATCTTGGAGATGAAGATCTCGCAGACGAAGGTCCAAGAGTTCTTGAATGCGAGCCCCTGTGTCATAGAGCAGGATCAGCAGAAAGTTATTACGTAACCCCCGAGGGGTCTTCGGATCGGGCTGGGCCAATAGGCTCGCTAAGGCTTTTTCCGAGAGATAGACGATGGCCGCCCGCGGGGTTTTCTTGGCGGGCACCTTGCTCAGTTCCGTGTAGGCCCAGGTCAGGGACACATCTTCTTGTGCCGCATACTTCGCAAACGATTTGAGCGCCGCCAGGCGCTGATTCCGTGTTGCGACGCTACAGCGTCGCGTGCCTTCGAGCCAAGCCAGAAACGCCCCAACAGTCTGGTGATCCAGACAATCGAACGTGATTTGCGTCCATTCTAGACCCCGCTCGTCTTTGAGGTACGTACGCAGGAGCTGGAGAGCTTCGCGGTACGATTTGACCGTATGAGGGCTGTCACAACGATTCTTCGGAAGATAGATGAGAAGAAAGTCTCGGACCAAGCGAAAGAAGCGGTCGTCGCGAGTCATGACGTCACCGCCGGAATCAGGTCGGCGAATCGGGCTTCGCTGGCCTCTCGGAGAACGGGAAAGAACTCCGGCACCAAGTGGAGATAGTAATCGGTTTCGGTGAGGTGCTCGTGACCGAGGTACAGGGAGAGATAGGGCAGGTACGTGGCTAAATCCCTGTGCTCCTCAACCCATTGATTCAATCGGTGTACCGCAAAGGAATGCCGAAAAAAATCCAAACGTTTGGATTTTTTGCGTTATCCCAACCTAAATAAAATCCCAACCTTTTCCGCAAAACGCTGTGATAGCAACTTTTCAACCAGAAAAGGTTGGGATTTTTTCTTGCATGGTATGCTCTACTTCTTGAACCCGAAGGAGGCCAGTCGAACGAGGCGGTTCTCCATAAGCAACCCGTTCGTCCCTGGGGGGATAATGCACTGATCACGCGGTGTCTAACCCTTTCGCCTTTCCCCGAAATGCCAGCCCTACCGATGCCCGTCACCTCAGTTGAACCGTTGGCACGGATTTCTCTGATGCTAAGCTAACGAAAACGCAAAGAAAAAATCCGAACCTTTTTTCATCAATGTCTTTATATTTGAGGCCTCTCTAAAAAAGGTTGGGATTTTATTTAGGTTGGGATAACGAAAATCATGGACGCGCGGGCTGTTGCCCGATATCGGGCCGATGTTGGCCCGATTCCAGAAGGCATGAAACGTGTAGCCTAAAAAGTCCTTACCGTAGAACCCTCCGTGATGATTGGGGAAGAACGCCGTGCGCTGGGACCAGCGCACACGCATCTGCTGATCATACGTCTTACAGGGCTCCACATATCGGGCGCCAACGGAACCCTCCGGTCCTTATGTCCCTTGGATTGGCGAATGGTCAGCACCCCAGTGGTCAAGTCGACATCCTCCACCGTGAGGTGCACCACTTCCCCGGCTCGCAGACCACAGCAATATAACACCCGAAAGATCACGGGAACGACCCAGTGACGCGTCGGGCTATGGGGATCGTAGGCGCATTGATCCACCGCACGAAAAAAGGTGCCGAGTTCTTCCTTCGTGAAAATGAGCGGCACATAGCGTAGGCTCTTACCGGGAATCCCCGAAGGGATTATATACGCTGGAATGCCGAGACTGTGTAAATACTGGGCGAATTGTCGAATAGGGGTAATGCGGCGAATGAGCGTATTGACATGCTCTTCCGGTCGACGCTCGGCCCAATGCAGGGCCAATGTCCGTGTTAATTCCCGTTCGTGAGGATGGTACTCGACACAGAAGCGGTCAAAAGCGGCCAACCTTTGTTGGGATGAGACATACGGCCAGCCCACGGCACGCTTTTGAGCAACAAACTCTGCAATGTTCTGCCCAAAGTAGCTAGTGTACTGCTCACTCATCGCGTCACCTCCGGGGCCACGCCGAGACCATCGAGCCCTAGGGCACAGCGCCGCAGATGTTCTGTGTCGGTAGAGAGATAGATTTTGGTGGTATCTTTGTGGGCGTGCCCCAGCACACCGGAAATGATCGCTAAAGGGGTTTCTGCAGCAAGAAGGCGGCTGACCAGGGAGTGACGCAAAATGTGGGATCCCCGGTGTTGTCCCGGTTCTTGGCGAATTCCCGCCCGGTTCAACGCCGCCCGCACAACGTGAGTAATGCCGTGGCGGGTCCCCAATGGGATATGTGGTGCCTGACTGCGCAAGAAAACCTGCGGCGACGCAGACGGGGGACGGCCATGTAACAGATAATCGACGATCGCGTTGCCTACCTCGGCCAACAATGGGGTCTCCAAACGTCGCCCCGTTTTCTTCTGGATCAAGGTCAGGGTTTGGGTTCGCCAATGGATGTCGGCGAGGCGAAGTTGAGCAATATCCACGGAGCGTAAGCCGAGCCGTAACGCCAGGAGCACAATAGCGAAATCTCGCCGGCCGACCGCTGTGGTGCGGTCAATCGCTCCCAACAGTTGACGTTCCTCGACCTCAGTGAGAGTGGGGACGATGGCCGTTTTGCGTCCACAGCTGCGGGGCACGGCGCTATCAAGACCTCCGGCTGTCATTCCGGTGTCCGCCATAAATCGAAGAAAATGGCGGATGGCGGACAGCATGGTTCGCATGCTGGTGGGTTGATACGTGGTGGCCGCATGCGGAATGAATTGGCTGATATGCTTCCGATCGATGGCCTGCCCCGTGAGAATACCCGCTTGTTCCAAATACTGAAGAAACTGCTTGGCCACCCCAGCATAAAGATCCTGTGTTCCGCGGCCGTAGGCCGCGTCCTCCAAGTATTGGCGATATTGCCTCAATACCGTGCGAAACAGGGGCCCCGACAATGCGGATGTTCCCCACGGAGAGAGAACCTGCCAACGGAACTCGCCGGTGTTAACGTAATCAACCAGCACACTCGTGGCCTTACGAATCAGTTTAAACTTCCACGGTTTCAGCAGGCCTTCCTCGAATTGATGTCGCAGATCACACACATACTGCTCCGCCAATGTGCAGGAAAAGATGGGCGTGCCTTGAGTGAGACAATAGACCTGAAACTCGCGCCAGGCGTAATCATATTGCCATCGTGTGGACAGACTATGGCCGAGTGGCTCCATCGCTTGTCTGACTTCCGCCATCAAGACGTCCAGTGCAACGCATTCCTTCATATCATGACCTCCCTGATTGGCTCAGCCTTCGGCCGAGCACTCTCAGTATGGAAGAGTTTGACAGAGCCGTCTATTTTTGGGGGATTATCAGGCAAGACGCTGTTATCCCGAAGATTTATGCCCCTAATGGCACCCTGGCGCGATGATCCTCAAGCCGTCGGGATAACTCGGGGTTCGGGATAATCCCGAGGTTTACGAACGCGTGCGGGCAAAATCGTGGTATGGTCATGGGGTGCCCACTCTTGGTAGGTGACGGTCAACACGGGCTCGTACCGATCCGGGTGGGCCACTCCGCTCCGCAAATTGTCCGGGACCACCGCGAGGGGCACCCCCTGAAAGGCTTCGACCGCATGCACATG
>JAKAAL010000579.1 GCA_021802375.1 Bacillota bacterium
TTCGTCTCCTTGAATTTCCGCATTGAGACGCGGCATCGTCTTGAGTGCGGCAATGGCGGCTTTGGTAAAGAATGACATGAATCCCAAACGAACCCCATGTTTTTCAAAGAAGCTGTCCTTGCGACGGCGTCTTACGTCCAAAATGGCGGCCATGTCGACTTCATTAAAGGTAGTCAGCATTGCTGCGGCATGTTGCGCTTCTACCAGTCGATGCGCAATAGTGAGCCGGCGCCGCGACATCCGAACGCGATCTTGGGGACGTTGCCCCGGTTGAGTGATCGGATTCTGAAAAGGGGCGGCAACGCTGGGTGTCGATTTAGAAATGGGCGCTGGGGGGCGGCCCGACTGTACATAGGCAGCAACATCTTCGTGAGTGACCCGACCTTTGGGGCTGGTAGGAACTTGGTCTACATCAACCCCGTGTTCACGGGCGAGTCGCCTGACGTCAGGGGTGGCGCGAACCGCGCCGGCCCGTTCAGTGGCAACAACAGGTGCATCGGCGGGCGGTGCCTGTGGGACGGTTAGCACCGGTTCAGTCTGGCTCACTGGGGTAATTTCTGCTAACACATCGCCGACGGCAACAATATCTCCACTGGTTTTGTCAATGGAGGTTACCCGACCGCTTTCATTTGCGGTAATCTCCAAGTTCACCTTATCGGTTTCCAACTCGACCAGAGCTTCGCCGGCCGACACCGTGTCGCCAACATTTTTTAACCAATTGCCAACGGTGGCTTCGACCACGGATTCACCAATTTCCGGAACGATGACCTTGCTCAACGTATTCCCTCCTCAATGGCCGATACAGCGGCCGTTAAGATGCGCCGTTGTTCTTTGGCATGTACTTGGCTCTGACCTTCCGCCGGGCTGGCATGCGGCGGGCGTCCAATATAAGTAATGGGTGCTCCGCCAAATAGGTTATCTAAATAGGGCTTGATATAATGCCAAGCCCCCATGTTTTGCGGTTCTTCTTGCAACCAGACCACTTCTCTCAGGTTAGGCAATGACTGGGCTATAGCGGCCATCGCCGATTCCGGGAAGGGGAATAATTGCTCGACCCGAGCTACCTGGATCCAATCCGTGTTCATTTCCGGATTTTGTTTCATAAATACATCCAATTCGATGGAAATTTTCCCGCTACAGAGTACCAGACGGGTCACTGTTTCGGGAAGCGATGCGGGATGAGCTAAAATAGGCTGAAATTCACCAGCAACCAAATCGTTAATGCTGCAATATGCCATAGTATTGCGCAAGAGGCTCTTGGGGGCCATTACCACCCAGGGCCGTGGCTTCAGTTGTAGTCGTGCCGCTTGGGATCGCAACAAATGAAAATATTGAGCCGCATTAGTGGGGTTGGCTACTCTCCAGTTTTCCTCTGCGGAAAGCTGTAAATATCTCTCCAAACGGGCACTGGAGTGCTCTGGACCCATTCCCTCATAACCATGAGGCAGCAATAAAACTAGAGACGACTGTTGCCGCCACTTAGCTCGTCCAGGAGCAATAAACTGGTCAATCATGACTTGGCCGGAATTGGCGAAATCCCCATACTGGGCCTCCCACAGCACCAGTGCTTCCGGGGCTTGCACACTGTACCCATATTCGAATCCCAATACCGATGCTTCCGACAATGGGCTGTTATAGACGGCAAAAGATGCCTTGGCTTGACTTAGATGTTGAAGCGGTGTGTACGTGGCACCGTTGATCATATCATGCAGGACTAGATGGAGCTGGCTGAAGGTGCCCCGTTCGCTGTCTTGACCACTAAGCCGTATCGGTGTGCCACTTACTACTATAGAGGCAAATGCCAAAGTTTCGGCGTGGGCCCAGTCAATGCCGCCGGCCAGGTCTAATGCCTCCTTGCGGCGCATCAGGATACGCTCCAGTTTGGGGTTGACGACAAATCCTTTCGGCCAGGTTAAGAGTTCTTCATTGATCTGGCGCAATGTGTCAGCCGATACTGGAGCGGTGCTCACCGTGTCCGGTTCATCCTGCTGGTTAGCCAACGTAAATTGCGTAGGGTTCTCTGCGGTTTCAGCATAAATGTGCCGCAATTGGTCCTGAACTTGGCGAATCATTTCGTCTATTTGAGGCTTGGTTACCACTCCAGCGTCAGAGAGCTTCTGCCCATATAGGGAGGCTACTGTGGGATGCTCACCAATCACTGCGTACATGGTAGGTTGAGTAATGCTCGGGTCATCGCCCTCGTTGTGCCCCCACCGCCGATATCCGACGACATCTATCAGGAAATCCTTATGGTACTGCTGTCGGTAGGCGTAGGCCATTTGCACGGCGGCCAGGCATGCTTCCGGATCGTCGGCATTGACGTGCACAATGGGAATCTCAAATCCTTTGGCCAAATCACTGGCATAGAGCGTGGATCGTTCATCAACCGTTTCGGTGGTGAAGCCTAAGTTGTTATTGACAATGATGTGGATGGTGCCACCGGTGTAGTATCCGCGAAGGCCGGATAAATTCAACGTTTCGGATACGATGCCTTCGCCCGGGAAGGCGGCGTCTCCATGCACCAAGATGGGCAATGCCCGGTCGACCTGCTGTTCGGGCGAACCCGGAATCCGACGATTGTCCTGAGCCGCCCGAGAATACCCCTCAACTACCGGATCAACAAATTCCAGATGGCTGGGATTGTTAGCCAACGTAAGGCGAATTTCTACCATATTGCTTTCTTGCAGCGTTTTTTTAGCGCCCAAATGATACTTGACATCTCCGGTCCAACCAAAGTTGATTCCCATAGACCCTTCCGATGGGGTCATGTCTTTGTTAGGAGCCGTATGAAATTCGGAAAAAATATCTTTGTAGGGTTTTCCAAGATTATGCGCCAACACGCTGAGTCGGCCGCGGTGTGCCATTCCAATCATTAATTCGGGGATTCCCGAATGTGCTGCTAGGTGTGTCAAAGTATCGAGCATTGGAACTAGGACGTCGGTGCCTTCAATAGAAAATCGCTTTTGTCCTGGAAATGTGCCATGCAAAAAGCGTTCAAATTGCTCAACGGTAATCAACCGTTGCAACAGGTCTCTGGTTTCGGCCGGGGTCAAGTGAGGACGGGCATATCCTTGCTCTACATATTGGTCAAGCCAATCGCGTTCGGCGACATCTTGTATTTGGCGAAATTCAAAGGCTGTGGTGCCCGTATAAATCGCGGTCAGGTAATTAACCACATCCCACGCTGTGGCAAGAGACGTTGGAGCATTTGCAAACACAGCCCGGGCTGCCAAGCTTTTAAGGTCGTTTGCGCTTAAATGATAGGTTTCCGGTTGCAACAATGTTACCAGATCTGGAGGCGACTCCAAAGGGTTAATTTTTGCCGATAGGTGGCCGTAAGCTCTAATGTTGCGAACCAGTTCGGTTGCTCGGCCAATAAGGTCGGTACGAACCAAATCAGTTGATGAAAAAGTTTCTGGTTCCTTGGCAGCTTCCTCAGGGGGTGCTCCCATTTCGTCGAAGATAGCCCGCGTGGCCGGGTCGACGCTCACCGGATTTTGCAAATAGTGTTCATAAAGGTCGAAGAGGTATCCTTGATTCGGACCATAGAAATTTTCCCAAAACTGCTGAACTTCGCCTGGCTTTAGGGTAGCCATGTGCCTCATCTCCTTTGCATTCAATGACAGGATGTCCAAATCCCTAAAAATCTTTTCCGTCACCAGCCATTTGACAGCTTGATCATAGCCAACTCAGAACCAATTGACCAATGACTGGTTGCTATGACAAAGTAAACCCTGAGTTATGTGAGATCGGGAAGTGATGCAAGTGCATACCACGGACCCCACGGTTTCAATGGACTTCGTGGCAAGGAGAAATATCAGTGAAACCAAAATTGGGGAATATTAGTGTCTTAGTCCTGATGAACTTAATTTGGGCGGCAGCTTATCCCGCGACCGCCATCGCGCTTCATGGCATGACCGCGCAATTTTTGACTCTGGTGCGGTTAGGAGTCGGTGGTTTCGTGTTGATGCCGTTTTTGTGGGTGGGAGCCAAAAGCCGTTGGAACTGGCCCACTATAGGGTGGTCGTTCTTATTGGGGATCGTCGGGTTTACCCTTCCAGTCTACTTGCAGTCTTTAGGGTTGTACTTGTCCTCGCCGGCAATGGCGGCGATGTCCATTGCCTTGGAACCGTTGGTAACCGCAGTGA
>JAKAAL010000580.1 GCA_021802375.1 Bacillota bacterium
ATAGCCAACCCGGTTGCCGTAGCATGATTGGTTTCCCCGGGTGCATAAAGGTTGAACACCAAATGGCCAGGGACGTTGCCTGGAATTTGGATTCCAAATGCGTTAGCGTTGGTAGGGCCAGTGAAGGTGCGCGCGTACGAAGGTGTGTCCACTCCTTGGGGCACGTAGTCCACAGTAAATGTGGACCCCGTCGATAATCCGAGGTGTTGCACATTGATGGTCGCGGAGTTAAACGGCATATTCACTGGAATGTTGGGCAGCGTGCCATTTGTTGAACTCCATGCCGTGTCGGGTCCATAGGGTCCTGACTGATAGTTGATCGGAATTGTGTAAGGAGTGGCACTTGCGACCGTTGGCACCACATAATCAGGCTTCACCGTGAAGGATGCTGGTTCAGATAGCACTGGCTCTTGAACAACTCCCGGTGCCACCGGTGTTCCATTAACCACCAGAGTCGGTGAAGAAAGGGCTACAAAGCGAACGGTTCCGTCGATCGGCGGCAGAGATGGATCAGACGGCACGGATACGGTGTATCCTACTATGGCAACCGCGTTGGCATCCAACGCCAGTTGCCGGTTGGTTCCATCCTCTGGATTGGTCACCATTAATGTGGTTTGCGCCACCCCATTTTGGTTGGTTATGGCGCTGCCGCTTAATCCTTCGCCAAAAGTAATATGATCCCCCGTATTACTATCATTGCTCGCGGTAAACACGACACGAACATTGGCAAGGGGCTCCCCGTTTGGATTGGTAACCACAGCGCTTAACGTGGCTGACTGCCCTAACAATACGGCGTTAGGCGTACTAAATCCGGGCAGCGAGTTCCCTACTAGGGAACTCATATTGGCGACCAGAGGAATGGCCGGTGCTACCGTAATTGTGTCCGTTTGACTCCATACGGCGTCTGTGGCATTAGGCAAGGCAATGGGGTCTTTGGCGTAAACGATAACATGATAGGTACCTGGCTGAGCTGGAGTGAAATTGTCACTTGCCGCAGATCCGTAAGACATCCCCTGCCAAGTCCCATCCGGTTTTTCGATCCAGAATTGATACACCGGGTTAATGAGATTGGCAGCGTTTGCTGACAGATTTACCGGGCTACCTTGTGTTCCGGTAGCAGGGACTGTCAAAGTCACCGATGAATCTATATTAGCGATATACGTGGCTTCAAAAGCGTCATTCCAAAATCCCGCGCGAACTTGGGAAGGGTTCATGGCATAGACCACAATCGCGTACGATCCGGCATTGGCCGTCATTGACCAAGAATTTTTGGCACTGTAATTTTGCACCAAGTGCCAACCGTCGGCATTTTCCAGCCAAAATTGATATTCCGGGCTCCCATTCCAATCAGTGGCCTGTGCATTGAATGTCAGGTTGTTTCCGGGTGTCGGAGTTCCTGTCATAGTTAAAGTCAGATCAGAAACCGTCGCCGTATCGGCCAAAGTTAATCCTGAAAATGACATGATTGATAGAAGGGTGGCAGCCAAAATTGCTAACAGCCGCCCCCAGGGGCGTTGTTGTCGCGTAAATATTCCTCCAGTATCGTTGGTATAGACACAGCTTGATACCAATGATGGTTGGTATCAACTGCTTCGTACTGACGGTTCGACGTCACATGCCCATATTCCTGCAAATTTTCCGTTATGAGCCAAAAAATCCAAGGAATTGGTTTATCCAAATAAACTGTCACTTTGAGCAAATGGGTTTACAGGGCCTTGCATCACTACAACACGGACAAGTGATAATTAACGGAAGCACCAAGTTTTTAGACGAATCCAACGGCCACAAATACACCCTCAATGATATCCAAAACGGGAAAGCCCCTGAAATTTCTTCCAATGATAATGTGGCAGTATGGGTAGGAGTAAACCCTGGCAGTGCGACTATCACCGACTTAAAGGTGAATAGCACCCCGGTGCCCTTAGGCCAGTTGCCCGAGGTTCCATATGCTGCAGCACTTCCATTAGCGGGAGGAATTGTCCTCGTCGGCGGGATTATCTGGCATAGGCGAAGAAACAGAGCTTAACTTTCTCCAATGCTGGATTTTTTCCCGCAGTGGGTGTATTGAGCGCGAGAAGATGGAATACCAATCCGTATAGTCTCCGTTAGTAACTCCCGAATTGCATTCCAGTCTAGAATCATAGTAGACCGTTCCCTCTTCTGCTGCATCCGCGGATGCGGATGATGAGAAAAGGAGAGGTGAATGGGATCCCTTCCGGGATCCCATTTGCCATACCGAAGGGTGTCGCAAAACCCAGCCCGAATGCCATATTTTCTAAGGCAGACTCCCTGTCGATGTCTCACAAAACGGTACAGCTTTAACCGAGGGCAGTAGGCCTCAGTGGAACCAAGCTAAATCTTCCGGTAAAGTGCATGCGAATTACGGTGTTCTGACTTTAACTTAGAATGAGCGGAGAAAGCAATATGACCAATGCAAGACGTTTTGCCGTTTTAGCGGCGGTCTTCATCGGGCGTTCGACTATGGCATTCGGTACCATTGGGATGAAAGCGCCATGGGCCACTCGATCACTACGTCGTTTACCGACAACGAAACCATCCCTGTTGCAGGCTACGCGGGAACACTCAGCAATACCCTGTTCAAGTTTTAACGCCCCAACTCATGGAAACCGAAACCCGATTTGAGAATGCCGGATGGAATTTCCCAAATGTGTGGGAGATACCGGCAGGAGACAATCCTCTGGTACTAAGCGCTTACATCTTCAACCCCCATCTGGATACCTCCAGTGCTCGAATTCGAAACCGCCTCCGTACGCCGTGCAATGCCGTGGGTGATTGCAAACCAAGGGAATCATGTTTTAGCGATCCCAGTGTTGGTCCGCAGCAGCAGTGCAACAAGGCCAATTTGCTGCGCTGTATCAAAAGGCTAGAGATTATCCCCACGTGGGTTAGTTAGTAACACGGTGACAATACGCTTCTCAAGACCAAAGAGTTTTGGCCATTGAAACCTATTTGGCCCAAATTGATGGGGCTTCTTGGGTCAGTTGCCAAGGCTGAATCTGAAGAGGGATTAGTAATCTAATCGGAAATCGGAGAAAAAATTCGAGAACATGATAAGCGTTGGCACCCGTTTTACACTTCTGCGCTGACTCGGATAGGGAAACCGGCTATCGCTTTCTCGTAGAGTGGACTTACAGAGTCCACCCGCTTCTCGTAATTCCCTAGACTGCAATGTAGCCCGTCTAATTGCCACCTACATTATGATGCAGGGGCTGGGTAGGCAACGCTCGGGCAGCCCCCCGTTTGTCCACTATTTACTTCATATGCTCCACTTGGCGCGGTCGACCCCGATGGGGCGGGAGCAGGCGACGATAAATCCCCATTGGGCTGAGGGCTCTGTACCATCATGCTATAAGTTTGGTGCAACATGATGCTGGACGGTAGCAACCCGGGAATGGCAATAATAGGATGATAGGGATAAAATACTTCGACCACTGCGTAGCTTTCAGCTGGATCACTGGCATTAGTATACTCCCATACGCTATTGGGCTCCGAAGTAGTGGCCCCAGTACTGGGATTTGTTCCTGCGTTAAAGGTCAAAACCGCGTAAGCCTTATCCGCCGAGTTGTTAACGCTCATTCCAAACCCATTAGCAATCTGATCATCGACCACACCGTAAACGGTTACCGGAGATTGGGTTGCCGGCGCTGGTGACGGGGAAGGCGATGGAGAAGAGCTTGAACTTTGTGCCGCAGCTTCTTGCAACTCCGCAGAGTCTCCTGGACAACCAAGGGGGTTTCCAAGTGCCAATGTGCGTGCGCCAATGCGGGCGGCTTCTTGCACCGTAACATTGGCATTAATGTAAAGCCCATAGCTGATGATGCCAAAAATCAGCAACATTAATAGAGGAAGGACCAAAGCAAACTCGACAAGCGCTTGACCTGACAGACGGTGCCTTTTCATTCAGCCATCCTCTGTTGAACACACGCAATAGCCTGATATACCCTTAAACGCCATACGGAACTTTTTTGGCTCCAACTGATTGCCATACCTGACATGGGCGCCCCTCCCATTTTTCATTCCCCACTTACCAGTACAAAAACATCAAAATACTCGAGCCTGAACTTTCTCGTTTTCCCCCGTTCCCAAATCGGAACCGGTTGCCCTATTTAAATATGTTTAGAATGC
>JAKAAL010000581.1 GCA_021802375.1 Bacillota bacterium
AAATTTGGCGCCTGCTATGTCCCGCTCGCGATTCACGGAGTTATCCACACTCGCCTTTTCGAGCACAACGCAAAAAGCTCAATATGGAAAGCAAGCGATGAGACAAGATGGTATTGGCCTTAGCGTCGATTTGGTGTAGAAACGGTGTGGTAATTAAGTCGTTGGCGGGCACACTGTCCAAAGTGCCAGTCAAATTTAGCGTCACGTGAATCGCGATTTTGCCGCTCGCCATCGCACGGATTTTGAATCGGGGGCTTGCGTGCACCTCCCGCAGGCCTACAGTGCCACCGGGCAGGGGAACCGATAGCGGGGCCTTGGCCGTAATGCCCAAAAGAAATCCCAAATCCCAGGTCTGGCGCGGCGTGAGAACCATCACGGGTTGATACCTGGTACACGACCATGCGGTCCACCTCGGAGGTGGATCCGGCCACAGAAATTTCCGGGACCCAGACGCTCGAGGTTGGGCTCCATAGCCGCCTTTCACGGGACCACAGCGCCAGGGGGTGGTCATTTCAAAGGTGGGCGTGGTAAAGAGCCCAAGGGCCGTTAAGGTGACGGTCACAATCATGATGTCGTCGGCAATCCCGGCCTTAACGATAGCGGTTCCGACCACCACGGCCCCTACCGTACCCAAAGTCACCGCCAGCTCCTTGGGGAGGCGATTGGCCGCCTCCCGCAAAACTTCAATAATGAGCCACATAATGATGACCTCGGAGACCGGCGGAAACGGAATCCCTTGGCGGCTACCGTCGACCGTTAAGATGAGTTTAGTGGGTCCTAGATCGGGGTTGACGGACGTCAAAAGGGGCATTAAAAAGAGCCCCATGATGAGTCCGGCCAGGCGGACTAATCGGACCAGGCTCGCGTCCCAAAACGAAAACACGTAGTCCTGCGTGGTTTGATAAAAGTCGGTTAACGGCGTCGGGACCGTGATTACGAAAGGATCGTTGTCGACCATGATGGCAATTTTGCCATTCATGAGATCTCGGGCCACCCAGTCGACCCGCTCAGTTATCCGAACCTGAGGGAATATGGTGTAGCGGTGCCCATACAAATAGGGGGCAATTTCGTTGATTTGCACCACGGAATCCCGCTGGATGGCGTGGAGTCGTCCGGTAAGGGCAGTGACCAAGGCGGGATTCGACAGCCCTTCGATGTGGGCTAAGATGACGGTCGTTTTGGTATAAGCGCCAATGGTAATCGGCTCAAAACGAAGCCGGGCAGTGCGAATGCGGCGACGTATTTGGTTCATATGAGTCAGCATGATTTCATTAAAGGCATGGTTTCATCAAGATTTTTCGAGTTGGCCCGACCTCTATCGGCATGCGACGCTGTCGGTCACGGTCCACACCCTCATCCATCAGTTAGGAGACCTGCAATAATGAGCACCCACTACCCCATGCCCACCACCCAGAATATTTCGGCTGGCCAATTTGCCCTCATGGTTACCGCTGCCTATTTAGGCTTTGGCATTTTTCAATTTCCGTTGGAACTGGTTAAAGATGGTGGCCCGGATGCTTTTTATTCGCTCCTCCTGGAATATGCAGCCGCCATGGGTGGCCTTTGGTTAATGTTTCGTGCCAATCGGGTCGTGCCCGGAGAAACCATGACCGGATTCGGAGCCAAGGTGCTACATCCCCTGGTCCATTGGCCGCTATCCATTCTTACCATTGCTCTCCACACCGCTCTCGCTGCGTCGTTGGTGGCCAATTTCGGATTTGTGATGACCGCCTTTTTCTTGCCGGATACCCCGGACTGGGTGGTACGTCTAGCACTAGTTGCCACCTGTCTTTATATGGCTTGGTTCGATACCCCGTCTCTGGCCCGGACCATCCAAATTCTCCTTCCGCTCACGATGGTCCTCACGTTGTTACTGGCCTTACTGCTGGTACCAAAAATGACCAGCGGCTACGCCGTAATCCCCTCAGCCTCGATCCATGTCCTGCCCATCCTATATGCCGCGTACCGAAGCTTTTACATCTTTCAAGGGTTTGAGGTCAGCGTCACCTTGTATCCCTACATGCGTCCCCCGGAACGGCGTCGCGGCGAAAAGTATGCGCTCTGGGCTATGGCCTTTATCTGTGTCTGGTTCCTGATTGGGTTTGCATTGGTTCTGGGAGTGGAAGGCCCGTATTTTTTGGTCCACCTCCTGTGGCCACCGGTGTCGGCGATGCGACTCATTAATGTCTCGGGATTTATCATTAACAAGTTGGGGCTCTTAGTAATCGTGATGTGGGGGGTCTTCACGCTGCTGTTTGTCTCGGTTCGAATTTGGTGTCTCGGCCATGACGCCATGCCGATTCTGCATCAGACGAGCCTCACCGCGTATCGGCTGTTGGTCTTGGGCGCCGGCGTCGCGGCCTACGTTGGGGCTTCCCTATTCCCTACGGTGCATGCCCTGGTCCAGTGGTTTGCCACCTACTTACTCCCCACCGCTATCGGCTATATATACGTAGTACCCCTCATCGTCTTATTGGGCGCCTGGCTCACACGTCGCAAGCAACGCAAAACCCAACCTGGTCAGAACCAAAGCCACCCCGCGCCGTCGTGACCATTCGGTTCATCATCCATCTCATTCTCGGCGTGAGTGTGACTCCCGGTGCGCATCCGGCTTTACCATGTGGTTAATTCGGCACCGTGTTCTCGTAGCCACTGTTTTTGAATCCTGAAATCGGGAGTGACGTCTTCGAGCGCTTCCCAAAAGCGTTTCTGATGATGCGGATGCTGAAGGTGGGTCAATTCGTGGACCACCACGTAATCGATCACCGGGTCCGGGGCCTGGACAATCCGCCAATTAAACGCAATCAATCCGTCGCCCCGGCAGTACCCCCACCGCGCCTTATATTCCGAAATTTTAATCTGTGCCGGGCCCCGACCCACCATGACGCGGTAATGTGCCACGCGTTCGACGAGCAACTCCGCTGCGAGCGCTCTATACCATCTCACCACGGCATCTCGTATCTCCGTCGGATGCGGATGGGCACGACCATCCGGAAATCCGACCCGGAGTATGCCCTCTCGCTGGTCGACATCGACCCCCGGCTCTCCTTCCGCTCCCAATCGTAACCGCACCATTGTTCCCCTCACCCGGAACTCATCGCCATCGATGAACTGTTTTTCGAGCCCCGTCCATCGGCTTATCGGCTTGGTGATGTGGTGAAGGATCCAGCGGGACTTTTCTAGTAAAAAGGGTTCAATCTCTTGATATGGGTAGCCACTGGGAACCAGTACCTTTAACTGTTGTCGTTGGTCGACTTGAATTGCCAGGTGGCGGCGTCTGGGGCGCACCTCAATCGTGTAGGGGATGCTGGTAGTTCCAATATGTAAGGTAGGCATTTCCGAGTTCACCTCAGCCGTCATTGTATCCGACCCACGTAAATCCTGGCTACAGTAATGGTGGCAAAGAGCGGACTAGATTCGCCCCGAGGGCCGTCCCCATCAGAAGGAATCTGAAACCTAAGGCCTTAAAAACGTAGGGCGGTGACCCTCACAACCATTCATGATCGGATCCCAAGCATGATACAATCAAAAAGATGGAGAATCGCGCCAATGAGGCGCGTGAATTCTCTCGAGAAAGGGAGTGGAAGAATATTGCGACGCCACACGCAGGTGGCAGGTGTCCCCCTACTGCTCACGGGCTCCCTGCTTTATGGGTTAGTCATAGTTGCGGTAGCCGTTTATATCCCACACATGCACAGCTGGATTACGGGACATCGGGCGGAGACGGCGCGGCAACGAATAGGCGCGAGTCTAGCTTATGTGCTGAGCCTACTATTTATCTTGGGCGGTCTCATTCTCCTTGCCCTACCGTACGTCAAATACATTCGTCTCAATGGCCCCGATCAACCGCCTCCGTCAGACTCCTCCAAGCCATAGACCATTCCCCAAAGGCATCTCCGCGTCGAGCCCCGGGGATTATTTCTAGAATTATACGAGGGGCCGGTCGGCGAGCCGCCACTTTCGAAGCCTCGTTCGGTGGCATGTCTAAGAGTTCAGATGTTCACTGAGGTAATCGGGAAAACAGATGGTATGAAGGGAGCGGAGGAAATGGTTCCCTGTATAGCATCGGGAGTATCGTGGTGGGCATGGGGTAGTGGGTGCTCATTATTGCAGGTCTCCTAACTGATGGATGAGGGTGTGGACCG
>JAKAAL010000582.1 GCA_021802375.1 Bacillota bacterium
TATGTTGCCTTAGGCGGTCTTGCCCTATTGACGGGTCGTTATGATATTTTTGCCGTATTGGCCGCAACTCTCGGTATTGAAGCGGCCATTCGAGACCACTTCGCGTGGGCGTGGGTTTGGCTGGCGGTCGGCTTCTTACTTAAGATTTATCCCGCCGTGTTCATGCCTGTCGTGTTCCTATGGCAATACCGGCGTGAAGGCAAGCTGCCTTGGTTCAGCGCCCTCACCGCGCTTTTGGGCATCGCCTTGGTGCTTGAACTCGAATATCGCTGGGCAGGACCGGGAGCGTTGTCACCGTACAAGTTTCTCGACCAGCGACCGCTCGAGATCGGAAGCTTTCCGGGCGCCTTCGCTGCTCTCTTGGCACCCCTGAAAACCCGTTTGGTCTTTGCCTACGGCGCCATGAACATTGTAAGCCCGCTTAGCCACCCGGTCGGGCTAGTTTTTGACGGCTTCATGATGCTAGGCCTAGGATTAGGCTTAGGCTTGGTTTACTTGGACATTTTAGACCTCCGGGCGGGATGCTTGTGGGTCTTGGTGGTCTTGCTATTAACCTCTAAAGTCTTCTCGGTACAATTCATCTTGTGGCTAATTCCACTTTGGAGCTACTACCCTCTCAACCGCTACTGGCTCTTGGCCGCAGTATTTTCCAGCCTCGGATATCCCGTTGTGTATCTCTATGCCGTTCACCATCCCGCCTGGTGGTCCTGGGTCATTGTGTTCTTCGGCCTTCGCAGCGTGGCCATCCTCGTTGGCGCCTGGACGGTGATGAGAGACCGGCTGAATCGTCGCACTATGCGCCGGATAGGCTAATAACGGCGGGATGACCGAGTGAATCCCGAGCAATGTTTTGAATTTTTCCGCCGTCCACCGTCACCGAGGCTCCAAACACATTGCCAATCGTGACCGTCAAAGACCGTGAAGCGACTAGCTTCAGTTGATCGCCAGCCACGTATGTGTGGCCCGCGGCACTATGCACGATTCCATTTATGGCGTAGCTCACCCAACAAGTTGCGCTAAACTTCAGAGATAGGCGAATTGGCGGTTTTTGCTGTGTTCGATAGCTAGCGTAGTATAAACCCTTGGCGATGTGGCTGCTTAAAAGCGCTGGCGGCTTAGGTGACCCGGCTACTTTGGGGGTAGGCGGTGACTTGGTCTTTGTTGCGGGTGGCGGTGTCTTGGTCTTGGTCTTGGGTGTCGATGGATGGGCCTTGGGTGTCGAAAGATGGGCCTTGACATGATGAGGAGCCGCCGACGTCGTATGCACGGACGAGCCTATCTGAGAGCGGTGAATGAGCCAAAGACCACCGGCAAGCAAGATTAAAATGACTACCAACAGCCAAACCAGGCCTTGATGGGGTAAGGCATCTTCCGAACGTCGAGTGACGCTTCGTGGGGCAAGACGTTTGGGAATTCTCCGCCGATTCGACCGGGGTCGCCTAGGCATAGGCTCCGACGCCGAGACCATTGCCGTTCGCACGCGATAGGTGGGGGTAGGTTGACCAATGCCTTCCAACTCATGGCGCCGCGGCTCTAAAAGAAGGTCGGGATTGATGTCTAAAAGGCGCGCGTAGCTTCGACAAAATCCCTGCGCATAAACCTCTCCGGGCAAAACGTCCCACTGTCCCTGCTCGAGCGCCACGACATAATCGCGACGCATTCTCAAGGCGTCAGCCACTTCCTCGATGGACAGGCGCCGACGAATTCTTTCTTGATAGAGGTGTTGGCCAATTTCGATAGCTGAAGTTTCTTCTTCCACAGTGATCCCACCCTGAAACATCTATTCCTTAAGCTTACCCTACCACCAAACCCTAGTGTGGATCCACTCCCGTCTTGCATACCCTGAACTAGAATTTAAAACGTCGTCCGAGCTTGGCAAATCGGCCGCTAAAAGTCTATAATCTCTATAGACTTTAGTGTATACTTGGATGATCAGGCAGACGGGGTGACTCAGTCGCGTGGGTCGATCGAAGGCCATCGTGAAATACACCGTCGAATGATGACGCACAATCGCACTCTTGAGTCGTCTCTGGGTACTCATATTGTGCGCCTAGACTCGGGACAGCGTCGACAAGGAGGCAAAGCGTGGGGTACTATCCTTTGATGCTGGATGTCAGCCGATGTCCGGTCGTGCTGGTCGGCGGAGGGCGAGACGCCGAACACAAACTTTTCTCGTTAAGCGATGCCCAGGCATCGTTAACCATATTTGCCCCGAAGGTAACCTCGGCGATGCTAGACATCATCCAAAAGCACCACCTTGTGTGGCATCAGAGGTCGGTCCAGACGAAAGACCTCCGCGGGATTCGGTTGGTTATCGCGGCCTCGGAAGATCCGGATGATAATCGCCGTGTGGCTCACATGGCGCGGCAGGCGGGAGTTCTGGTGAACACCCTGGACGATCCGGAGCATTGCGACGTGATGGCCACCAGTCACTTTCGCAGGGGGCATCTACTGGTTTCCGTATTTAGCGGAGGCCTTGCTCCGGGAGTGGCCAAGACGCTTGGCAAGCGCCTGGAAGCCCTGGTTAGCCCGCAATGGTCGACGCTCATTGAAAGAGTCAACCTGCTCCGCCGTCAGTTACGGGCGCAAGACACCAGTTTTGCTCAACGACGACAGTGTCTTAGTGATTTCGTTGACCAGAATCTACCTGATTTGTTTAAGCAAACCCCCTTGGCCCAGGGGCAAGTCGCCCTGGTCGGGGCGGGACCTGGCGCCATCGATGGCTTGACCATCGGCGCCTTTAAGACCTTAAGTCAAGCGGAAGTCGTCCTATATGACCGTCTGGTCCATCCCTCGATCCTTGATGCCGTGCCCAATTTGGCCACTCGCATTCATGTGGGTAAGACTCCGGGCGTGGCCACCCCCACTCAGACCGACATCCAGGAGCAACTCGTTCACTGGGCACGCCAGGGCTATCGTGTGGTCCGCCTCCACGGCGGGGATCCCTTCCTGTTTGGCCGGGCCGGAGAAGAAATCCTGGCGCTTCGAGAAGCTGGCATTTCATTTCAGATTATTCCCGGCCTTACCTCGGCGTTATCGGCCCCGGCTCTCAGTGGCATTCCGGTCACCCTGAGGAATGTCTCCGACCAGCTCGCTATCGTCACCGCACATAAGGCAAGCGAAAAACCCAACTGGAGCTGGCTGCCACATTTTGCTGGGACGCTCTTGATCTTAATGGGCATGAGCACGCTCGAAGAGGTCATTCGAGATCTGGAGGCAAACGGGCGGAGCGCTGACACGCCCGCTGCCATTGTCACTTGGGCGGGGTGGGAAGAACAGGCCGAAATCCGGGCGCCCCTAGCGCAGTTGGCTGCCAAGGCCCGCGAACACCACATGGCATCACCAGCAGTCATCATTGTGGGCGAGGTGACCGCCGCACTTGGGCCTCACCCAGCTGCTCCCAGCGACTACTAGGCGCGATTATAGGCACCGAAGGAGCGCACCCGCACGGTCAGCCTGAGAGCCACCTGCGTCTTGGCAAAGACGAGCGACCATTTGGTGGAAGGCACGGGATATCCTGAAACTTTCTCAGTCGCTATCGCCCTTCCCCACTGAAAGATGTCCGCATGATGGGCCTTTGCCCAGTCGATGACCTGCATCTCCTGAGCTGTCCATTTTTTGGCCGCCGCTTCAGCCACAGTCTGGGCGGAGAGTCTGGTGGACGTGCGCGAGGTGGCCAGCACGTCCACCGATAGATGATCGGTCACCTGAATCCCCCCGGCTTCCCAGCGAAATCGGGTCCGGTTGGTATCCACCAAGAGCGTCACCGGGTTCCTCTTCGCCACGATCGTCGAAGTTGCCGGAGCTGCTTGGTTAGCTAGCCAAGCCCAAAGCCGCACTTGCAAGCGGCTTATCGGTCGAGGTGCGCTAAAACGGCTCACCACCCACGCCCCCGAAAAGACATAGTTCACGGATCCCTCACCTAAACGCTGACCCATACCAATCGCGGGGATGACCGCGGCATCTTGAGGGGCATTCCACCATTGTCCCACTAGCCGATCAAAACGGAGACGGGTAAAACCTTGCCGCCATTGACTCGCACGCGCCTGGTGGTTCAGTACGTCCGCGGGATTGGGGCCCAAGGCGATCGTCGCACCGACCACGGAGCTCGCACGGCCGGCCGCCGCATAGACATGGAG
>JAKAAL010000583.1 GCA_021802375.1 Bacillota bacterium
TTCGCTTAGCATTATAGGACGAAACACGGGACCGGAATCTATCGGAGAGGATCCTCCCGTTCGCCGTTTAAGGTCGGAGCCCGTAAGTTACGGATTCACAAAGGTCACGGTGAACCCAGCCTTGCTGGTGTTCACCGAACTAGGCTCCATCAGCGTGTATCCGCCGGATTCATCCACTTGCTTAGTGTAAGTCTGATCGCCGAATGCCTCGGTAATGCCGGAACTATCAGATACTTCGCAGGAACTAAAGGGGATGGACGTAAATCGCGGCACAGCGAACGCCGAATTGGCTTCGGTTTCGAATTCGTCGGACCATTCGCTGACACTCGACGCGGCTGTGTCAACGGTGAACGATCCATATTCACCCGTTGACTCATTTTCAACAAAGTATGACGTTAAGTATGTGCCGTTACCGTTGTTCGTCGTGCTCACCGTAACGTAAGCGACGTCTCCAGAGGAAATGGTAGGACCCTCCAAAACCGCTGAATTGGGATAGTTCTCCGTGAAAAATCGATATTTTGTCGTCGAGGCAGAGACCTCCACTACTCCATCTTGAAGGATACTATTGGAGGGGCTTCCGGGAGCTCCTCCCATACCGGCCCATTGAGCCAACCAGGGAACCTCCGACAAAGGGTCGCCATTGCTCCAGGAAAAAGACGAGTTCGAAGCAACGCTTGGGACCGTCCAAGTTGCGTTAGCGCCGTAATAGGAGACATTCCCGTTATTCGGCGAGTCAACGGAATAACCTGCCCAACTGCCTGTAACATCGGTGGAAAAAGCCGCGTTGGACCCGCCTGATTTTTCGCCTGCAGCGGGTGACGTCAGATCTGACGTAGGGACCAAGTTGGGGATTACGAAGGTCTTGGCGTGGCGCATAGCGACGGTCCATTTCGCCAATTGGCTTGGATTCGTCGGCCTCTGTGGAAATCCGTATTGCGCAAGTTTTGAATTGCTGGCAGTCAGTGGGTCAAAACGAGGCGGGGCGGGGGTGACGGTATAGGTCCAGGGTCCAGACGTTACGGTGGTCGAGGACGTGGGATTTGCAGCAAAGCCAGTAACCAAGAAGACCAAAGCACTTGAGGCGATTACTGCCCCGACGTGGACATTGCCTTTGACGGTCAACTGACGCTTCTCCTTAAGTAATGCTTAATTTCTAACACAACGGATTATATCACGGAAACTTCGCTCGTATCGACTTTAGAGAGATATTTCAGAGTAAATCACACGACTCGCGTACGTTCAGTGGCAAGCCTTTGTGCCGTATTATTAAACGATCCCTGTATTCCACTTAATGCACACACTGCAAGGCGGCGTGAGCGGTGGGCGATATTAGACGGAGGCTTGGCGGGGAATTGAGCCACCAAGAGAAATGTCTTGGATAGAAGGTGCTTGTCTGGGGAGGGGCGCGACGGCGGGGACCTCCCTGTGATCGGGGCGCCTTCGCCGTCGTGGCTAAACACGTTGGCGGCTCCGTAGGGAACCCTTGGGACTCTTGCTGCCAAAACCGACTAGTTAGCGCGATCTGGGAGGGCGTCCAAGGACGCCAGTGCCGACTCGGAAAAGCAGGCCTGATTTCTTCAGAACGAAGGTCCGGGCAGATCCGCGGCTAATCGGATTCACCTGAGGAAGACGCCGAAGACCCTGCTCTCTCCTTACACGCGGTTTTTACAACGGCTGCTGTTCCACCCTGCGCACGCCTTGATAGGGAATCGAGATATCTCGGTCTGGCAACACCATCAATCGCCATCTGGACCTCCGGATCGATTATGAACGCCGAATAGCCGAACTTTCGACCAAGGTCGGGAGAAGCCAGGGTGCAGTTCGTGATACCATGGAATGGTCAGAAGGGGAGGGAGAGCGCAGTGAGTCAGGTGAGGTCCATGGTATACCCCTTGATCCGGCTGTTCGATGCATTAGGGGGACTGTTTGGGGATTTGTCGAGGCCGCAGCTAAGGCTCATGATAAAGCTGACCGAGGATCCACCGACCATCTCGGAACTAGCCGAGAGACTTAATATTTCCTCGCCGGGAGTCACTCAAATGATAGATAAGCTGCAAATTAAAGGCTATGTGAACCGACAAAGTTTAGAAAAGGATCAGCGGTTGGTGCGCGTACAAATCACCGAGGCGGGCCGCGAGGCGCTTCGGCTGTCTCAAGAGGCCTTCGCCGAGCGCGTGGCAGTTGTTTTAAGCCCGTTAAGTGATGCAGAAAGGCAGCAGTTGTTGACCATCTTCGCGAAATTAGACGAAAACCTCTCCGATAGGAGCTAATACCCGTGAGGATGGGAGATGGTTGAACACCCGGGCCTTAGTGGTCGGCCGACGCGAAAGCTTGACCGCGATGGGCTCACGCCCGCCCATCCTAGGCAGGGCAACACCGTGGGAGGGTATGGCTGCCGCCGTCATCGCCCGAGACGGCTTGGCCCGCAACCGCGATCATTTTTCCCGGCAGAACTCGATAGGGTGCGCTTAAAAATTCTCCCTATAGTGCGCATGGCTATCGCCCCATGATCGCCTAATCACCCACCAATTCTGAATAGCGGCCGGCTTGAAATCTAAATTGATCTCTTTCCCACCACAAGAGGTGGGTGCCGACGTTGTCCATGAGCTCTCGGTCGTGGCTAACTAGTACCACGGCTCCCGGGTATCCTTGCAGGAGGTTCTCCAACTCTCGACGCATGGCGATGTCTAGATGGTTGGTGGGTTCGTCCAGCATCAAGACGGTGGCGGAAGTCATTAGGGAAAACAGGAGAGCCAGGCGCGATCGCTCTCCTCCGGACCAGGAAGCTAGGGGGTGGCTTAGCAGCTCGGGCGATAGCCCAAAGCGGGCACCGAGGTAATAGATGGTTTCCCGATCCATGCCCTCTTGGTTGGCTAGTTCCATGCCCGTAGGCTGATCAGGAAGCAGCGTTGCCGCTTCTTGATCGTAATAGCTTAGGCTCGCACCTGGGTGCCAGGTGACTCCTTTGGCCTCAGCAATTAGCGCGTGAAGCAGTGTCGTTTTTCCACATCCGTTGGGGCCCTGAATACAAAGCCGAGCTTTGGCCGGCACCTTAAAGGTGATAGGCGGCCAAGACCGCTGCCCCCGCGCCAACTGTAGTTGGTCAATAGTCAGCGCAGTTAGGCCCGAAGCGGCTTGGCCCGCATGGGTTAAGTGAGGCGAAAGCGTGTTTCGGGAGGCTGTAGCCCTAGTTGGAGTTTGACGTTCTAATCGCTCCAGGGCGTGAATGCGGCTCTTGGCCTGCGTCGCTCGGTTGCCCGCGCGGTACCGGTCGACGTAAGCCAAAAGCCTGGCCCGTTCTTCCTGGTAGCGTTGCCAGGCCCGCGCCTGATCCTTCAATCGTTCTTCGCGCATGGACAGGTAGTGGCGGTAGCCTCCCGTAATCATCCAGAAAAATCCGTCTTCCCAGGTCATCACCCGGGTGGCCACGCGGTCTAAAAATCGCCGATCATGCGAACTTAAAAGAACCAAGCCAGGAAAATTCGCGAGCGTCGCTTCAAGCCATTGCATGGCACTAATGTCCAGGTGGTTGGTGGGTTCGTCCAGGAGCCAAAGATCCGCTCCTGACAAGATGACCGAGACCAGAGCAAGGCGGTGGCGCTCACCGCCAGAAAGTGTGTCGGTGGCATCATCAAATCGTGACTCGTCGATGCCCGCACCCATCAATGCCTGACGGACGCGAGCTTCCCAGTCGTAACCGCCCTGGTCCAAGTATTGCTGCTGAACCACGGCATATCGGGCGATGATGGCATCCAGATCTTGGTCGAGGTCTGGGCTAGCCATCTGTTCTTCCAATTGATGTAGCTCCGTCTCGAGACGCTCCAGCGTACGGTGGCTGGTCGCGGCCACCTCATAGACCGTGCCCTCTGGAAGTCGATGCAGCTGGTCTAAGACGGCCACACTAAACTCCATAGAGGTTTCGATGCTTCCTTTTTCAGCGCTCAGATTGCCTGCCAACGTACGAAACAGGGTGGTCTTGCCCATCCCGTTGGGGCCGATGACGGCGACACGATCTCCAGGATCGAGGCGAAAGGTAGCGCCTTCCACCAAGGTGCGCTCTGCTACCATGAGTTTTAGGTCTTGTATCCGCATCCAGGCCACCGTACTACCTCGCTATCTTTAATTCCCTTAACCC
>JAKAAL010000584.1 GCA_021802375.1 Bacillota bacterium
CCCAACTATCGCGGCGTTACGTAGTGTTAGACCAAAGACCCGCCACCAAGCGACTCTCCCCATGGACCATATTTGTCATGGTAACGGCACTGTGGAGCGCTTCCCTCATCGTAGTCCAGATTGATACCGCTTATCAATCTGGGGTGAGCGCTGTATGGTATGGAATCAGTGTGGCAGTGATGTCTCTACTGGTATCTACACTGATCCCTTGGTTTCGACGACACCATTATGTTTCTAACAGCGATTTGCTGGGCAGCGCCTTTGGTTCTTCGGTTCGGTGGTTGTCAGCAATGGTGATCAGTCTCACCTTCCCCATTTTTGCCTTGTCTAACGCCTTAGCCGCTGGTGTATTTTTAGAGGTCGCGTTGCACTGGCCGCTCGCGCTTAGTCTGCCTCTAGCCACCGTTGCTCTTATAGCCTACATTCAATTTGCGGGTATTTTATCTATAGCCCGCACTCAAGGATTGAATCTTTTGACAGTCTGTGGGGGTTTGGGCTTTGCTGTTTGGAAGTTGCGACACGCCACCGCGTTGCACACGGCGCTCCCGCTCCCCCCATCGTACTGGCATTGGTTTGGCATCGGCCACGGATTGATTTGGGTGTGGTTCGGGATGAATACTCTCAACGTGTTCTCCGCTCAAGTGGAAATCCAAGCTGTAGCAGCAGCCAAAGAAATTCGGCGCGCGCAACAGGCGGTTTGGATCTCGACGGTCATTTTGCTGGTAATTATCGGAATTAGTACTTGGCTAGGGATTGCTGCCCGCGAATTAACGCCCCAACCGAATCTAGAAGGATTGGCCGCATACTCTTTGTTATTAGTTCGCCAAAGTCCGCAATGGTTCATTGGTATTGTTGGCGTTAGCATGTGGGCGATGGCATTAATGTGGTGCGGGCCCTTGCTATTTTCCGGTGCTATTAGCCTAGGAGCGGATCTCTTTGGCCGTCCCAAAAGTGTGTGGGCGATGCGCGCAGCCCTGGTCATAGAGGGTATTCTAATGGTTCTCTACGCGCTATGGCGTCCAGGTGAAGTCGCTTGGTGGCGGGTCTTTGGTCTAACACTACGTAACGCCGCGATAGTTGGGCCCACGCTGACTGTTATAATGTGGACCGACCTGCCCCCGATGTCCATTTTCACGGCCATGATCAGTGGCATTCTTGTGGGGCTCGGTCTTAATGCTTGGACTGGTTTCTCGCCTACTCACTTTGTCTGGGGAATCAATCCGATGTGGTCTGCTGCCACTACCACATTTGTCGTAATTGGGCTGTGGAAACTTTATCGACACCTCGGCCTTTTCACGACCCTAGGCAGTGGTATGGGGTGGTTGGTGGCCACTGTTATATTGATACGATTTGGCGATGCTCTGGCATCTACCGGACTATTAGGCGTGTTGGTTTTCGGAGTCGGAATGGCGTTACTCGGTTATGTCTGGGGTCTCACCAAAGTGGTCGCCAGAAGGAATCTAATACAACCGCTCACTATACTAAAGAATGACTAATATAGTCGCACCGGGATCCGTCCTCCTCACCCCTATCACGCAATTGATTTACACAGTGTAGAGAGGAACACTCCCAGGGTCTCACGACCTGTCGACGCAGTTATGGTGGTTCCCCCCAGAATCTCCGGCCTGAAGGCCGGGGAGGTTCAAACACGATGAGATGGTTGAGGCTAACACTTTCCTCTTCCCCGCGGATGGCCAATGCTCGATGAAGCGACTTCGGCAGTGGTACGTTCAGCGTGCCAGAATAGGATGTCGCGCGCGCTCCTAGGGTCGAGCCCGGCATGGATTGTTCCATGGCTGTGCTGACCCAGGCAGTCTGGCGTCTTCGATGGGCTTGACCACCTTCTCTTTAGTCTCTGCCCGCGTGACACACCGAGCAAATCAACAATGGCGGCGACATATCCGCCCCCCTTGTCCGGGTAGAGCTCAATGCGATAGGGCAAACGCAATCAACCAATCAAAGTCTTTTCGATCATGGTGTTAGGTCTCACGGTATTTAGCCAAAAAAGTCTCGAAGTGACTGTCTGGGAGATCCTGCCATGAACGGATGCCAGGCCACGGCTCGGGGTGGTTCTACCGCTTTGATGGCCTCATAAAGCGGCTCGGAAACTGGGACTAACTACTGGATGGCTCCTATGAGGCTCCCCGCAGCAATTGCGGCCCATTGGGTGACGCGGTTCATCCCGGGCATGAAGGCCGAGGCATCCAACGTGCTGTATTTTGATGAACCAAGCAACGTTCCTTCGAATCCCGCATTATCCATTCCCGTTTCCCCTTATGCGATTCTCGTGCATCGGTGACGATATCCCCTTAACACCTCCGTATCTCGTTTAATTGTATTGCCATCGTGGTATTAACTGCCATTGCATTTCCGCCAGGAATCGCGAATCTTGCAGTGGTCATAATGGGCCTTAACACGCTGCACAGTTTGGTGCGGAGGGCACACCCGTTATCCTTTCGGTCTGTTCTCCAATGACATATTCATTGCACTTTCGGAATTTTCATAAAGCCACCACAGTGGGTAGCCAAGAGGATCTCCCCATAGCCTTTTACATCTTTTTTACACTCTATTTACGATCTTTTTACTAGGAACCGCCCCCGCCCCCCCTTATACTGGCGATGATCCACAGCGAACCCAAGGGAGGCGACCCCATGTCACGTATCGTGCTCATCGGCCTGACTCTTGGAATGTTTGGGTTGCTCGCATTAATAGTAAATTTTTGTCGCCGATATTAACGAAGATTTTGAAGATCGATGCGAGGAGGGGCTAACTCCATGGAGACAGTGTTACTGGGACTCCTTATTGTGGCCCTGTTTATGGGAACCGTAGGGTTGTTGCACGTCTTGCGAAAACTCTAGGATTGGGAGATTACGATAAGCATGGGAAATTGGGTGTTGTTGGGATTGTCGATCGCCATGATGGGCTACCTCCTCTATGTAATTGTCCATCCGGAAAAATTTTAGAAGCAAGGGGGCTCACACCGGTGAGCATCAGCACCATGGCCACCTGGGTGGTCGTAATCGGGGGATTGCTTATCTTGTGCAAGCCGATGGGCATCTACCTTTATCGTGTCTTTACTTTTCAACCAACCGTGTTGGACCGTCCGCTGCGACCAGTGGAAAATGGTATCTTTCGTCTCCTCCATGTCACCCGTGACAGCAATATGAGTGCCGTGGAGTACGGATTGGCGTTTGTACTGACCAACATGGTATGGGGAATAATGGCCTATACCCTGTTGCGGATCCAAGGAATTTTGCCGTTCAATCCAGAACACTTCGGCAACTTGAATGCGGGGTTGTCGTTTAACACCGCAGCCAGTTTTGTGACGAACACGAACTGGCAAGCCTATAGCGGGGAAAACACGATGTCATATTTTACCCAGTTTGCCGTCTTGCAATTTTTGCAATTCGTGACCCCGGCCAGCGGGGCAGCAGCAGGACTGGCCTTTGTCCGCGGACTCTCGGGACGCCAACTCGGCAATTTTTTCGTCGACCTGACATTGGTTTTGACCCGCGTCTTGTTGCCTCTCTCGATTCTTTTTGGGTTGGCATTTGTTGCTTTGGGCGTTCCAGATACCTTAGCTCCCTATTTGCATGTGCACACGTTGGCGGGCCAAACCCAGATCATCCCACGCGGTCCCATCGCAGGTTGGGAAGCCATTGAGCATTTGGGTCAAAACGGCGGCGGGTTCACCGGAGCTAATAGTGCCAATCCTTTGGAAAATCCCTCAGCCCTGACCAACATCCTGCAGAGTATCGCAATGGGATTGGTGCCTGTGGCGTTTTTTTACATGTTTGGACTTTTTACTGGCCGCAAGCGGTTAGCGTGGACCCTGATTGCGGTCGCCGGCACCATCTTTCTTGCGATGTTAGCCATGATTTACTTTCCAGAAATGGCGGGTAACCCAATCATCAACGCCTTGGGCCTCTCCGGACACGCCAATATGGTGGGCAAAGAATTGCGATTTGGCATGGGCGGCACGTCCATCTTCGAAACTAGCACCATGGCCTTTACCACAGGTTCGGTGGTAAGCGCGCATGACAGCTTTCTCCCCATTCCCAGCCTCGCGATGTTCTTAGGCATGTTCCTGAATATGGTTTTCGGTGGCAAAGGCGTCGGTCTTTTAAACA
>JAKAAL010000585.1 GCA_021802375.1 Bacillota bacterium
TGGAGAACTCCCCCACCGCACTTGCCGTCAATCAACGTGCGTAACTGACTTTCTAACGCACTGAACGTCTCGGTTTTTCTGGTCCGCATCTCGCTCATAACAGCCTTCTTGAGCTGAAGCAGGTCACCTTTGAAATGCCCATCCCTCCTCATGTCTTCAAGCAGGTGCTTGCCGTCACTCAACACTCGCCAATTATCATCCCACTCTGGCCGCAACCTCTTTATTTTTTCCTCGTAGCGGCTAGAAAAGTCTTTCTCGAATTTGGTTTTATCCATAGATCCTATTATCGATTCCATCGCCTGAATCTGCTCTAGCAGAGACTTTGCTACGAAATTTTGTTCCGAGTCACGCATAATTTTCATATCAAAAACAATATCCTCTAGTCCAAGATCCTTAAAAACGCTTCTCGAAACTACCTCATGTAATTGCGCCATGGCTAACGCCTTCATGACATCACGCATTTCTGTCGTAGTACTTTTTTGCCTTTCCGACCATCGATTCTCTCCGCTAAGATCCGTCAGAATTTCGACGTCGAGAAGATAGTTTTCAAGGCAATATCTGTCAAGTTGCAGAAGCCTCACATGCTCAGAGCTTGAGAGTGATGTCGGTTTATGATCACGATCGAAGATAAAATAGTAATTGCCGATTTCGTCCCCTCTGTTTTCCGCGTCCTGAAGCTTGCGAATGTCCTTCTCTACCTCTCCGCGCCCACCCAGCGGCTTAATGATGTAACGCCTGAACAGGTCACCAAATCCCGCTTGCAGGATTTCCACGTCGTGGATACCTTCTACCGAAATAGTTCCTTTGTATAGCAGCGCCTCACTTTCGGAACATCCCAATCGCCTGAGCACGTCCCGGATTTCCCCTTGATCACGTTGGCGGACCTTAGCCAAAACTTGGCCGCTTCTCAGATGAAACAAGGCGCACTGAGATCTCTCGAATGCGCCAGCAAGTATTTGTGGCGAATGGGAACAAATGATTGCCTTAATGTTTAGCTTAACCGCATACTCATCCACAAAAAATTGCAGAAGGTCACGGCAAACAGCCGGATTAAGATGGAGTTCCGGCTCATCCAAGAGTATAAGCCCGTTCCTTTCCACATCCCTCGCAATTAGCAGGAAAGTTAGTATAAGCCCTTTTTCGCCACTACTTAATCCATCTATTTGAAATGTCGCGCCAGAATCCGTATCGAGTATGGGAATCGACAACATGCCAATCTCGTTAACGCCAATTTCACCGAGTGCGCGACCCTTCAGGATGCGACCGAATATCAAACCAAACTGTGCTTTGAGATCCGCACGAGCTTTATCACCAGAAATTATCGAGTTAAATATGGTATTCTTCAGCCGGTTATATTTAAGCTGCGGTTGCGAGTTATAGGATTCCATCTGTTGAGACGTATCCGCACTTCCAAGTTGGATCTGCTGCTCCCCAATTGGCAAGGCCCGATCTGCGGGAAAATACGAAAATAGGGTTTTTCTTGGATCCAATGATTGCTCCAAGGCGGTAAAGAATATTTGCTGTACCGGAAATTCTCCGGCCATTGTGCCGGTCTGACAATTTATGGTTAAGTTCAATGCGAGGTGCATTGTCTGCTCTACGTTTGCGATTTCTCTCCCTAGCTGAGCGGTGGCGTTCTTTAGGGTTTCCTGTCCCTGCGGGGAAGAGATAAAGGCCATTATTTGGTTTTGGGCGGCAAATGTGAGGCCAGCGCTCTGCTGAGCAATATGGGTTGCTAATTGCGAGGTCAAGGATTTTATCTTTTGTATCTCCTCTGACTCAAGGCGATATGTGCACTTGATGGAGAGTGGTATCTCAGGTTTATTGGTCAGTGCAGCGGGAAACAAGCGCTGTGGCATGTGCGGTGAAGTGGCTCCGAGCGACTGTAGCGTTTGATTTGTTTCCTGTGGAGTTCTCGGCGCAAGTACGGCCTTTGCTAAACGGATAGCCTCTAAAATCGTAGTCTTTCCGATTGCGTTTGGTCCAATGATGACGTTCACGAGGGAATCGAACTCAACATCTATATTCTCAAGTGCTCGGAAATTTTCAATGCGCAGTCTTGTAAGGTGCATAAAGATTCTCCTGTGAACTACCTACTGCAGACGTTTACATAGACACTAGAGACAGCCAGCACTACAAGCGCGCATTACCCGTTTGTAATAGCGCTTTTATGGGTGGTATGTAGTTTTCTATCTCAATACATTGTGAGCAACTACGGAAACTTAACCACAATCTCTTGGCAAACTCTGCACAATGCTCACCGTCTCCACGCTCACCCTGACCACCCGCTTCACCAGATCCACGATATACCGAGGATCCTCCGACCAGTCATTGGCGTCATTCCGGATCCCGCTGTCCTTGTCCACGGTCACGGCATAGCGCTCCATGACCCACTCGATCGCCGACTTGCCATTGACCACATAGTCGTAGGCCTCGAGTGGAATGCCGCGTAGGGTCAGATGGGCGTTATAGACGATCACGCTCTTATCCGTCTTGCCATCCTTTTTCCCAAAAGCCATCTTGGTCACCCGGTAATCGGCATCCGTGAGAGGCCGCGAGGCGTCCTCAGTCAATGGGTAGGGTTCCACCGTCTCGTAGTGGAGGTGCCACTGCCCCAGTTCCCGCCCGGCGCGACTAAAGGTCCAGAAGTCCCCGGCATAGGGGATGCGGGGCAGCATCTTCTTGAGGTCCGAGGCGAACGGCTCTTTGTATTCCGGTGAATGGAGGATGCCGTAGACGTACCAGAACAGATCCTCCTTGCCGATGATCTTGTCTCCGTAGTGGTCTTGGAACGCCGCCAGCGCCGCGTCGGTGATGGCCTCGTGGCGGATATAGCCGTGGGCGTCGGGGGTGACTTCGTCGGAAAACATATCCGCGCGCGGGTCGGATGCCTCGGCATCCTTGGCCTTCTCGTACCAGTAGAGAGGGAAACACTGACCCTTCTCAATTAACTCCAAGTCCGGCAGGGTTTTTGTCGCCAACGCAGAAAATGGTTTCCTGCTACCGACCCCAGAAATCGCCAACACCACATTCTCATGCTCCGGCGTTGGGAAGATGCGGGGCCATTGTCCGGCCCGGTGATTCATCATACTGTCGAAGTAAAGCCATTGCTTACTAAATGGTCGGTACACACTCTGTACTATAGACGCACGAATGAATGTAGCTTTGCGTCCTCGCACCACGTTAGGCAATAAGCTGCTTGACCAGCTAATTGTTCTTGGATCTCTGTCGACAAAATCTTCGATCTTTGGCCATCTATCCTTGCTCAATCCTGCACACGCCCTAGCATATCGCACCACTTCGCGATTATAGGCCGCTATCATAGATGACATATGAGATGCAAGGCTGTGTTGAGAATAATTATAGGCCCATGAATCCCGATTCGTCCCAATTCCTAGCGAGTAAATCGAAAAGATCGTCGGTACAGACTTGTCGTCTCTGGTACCCAAAGGCATGAAGGTCTCAAAAAGCGGGTTGCGCGGATTGAGCCAATCTCCTTCCGGGTTGGGTTCGATGACCTGCCACGGAACGTGGGCGACGCTGCCAAGGGTTCGCACTAAATCTAGCTTGTGTGCTTTGTCGAGATAATCGCCGATATCATGGTATCGGATTTCACAGGGACCTTTGTGATTGGAGTCCTTCACCAGGATCGTAACCGCGACCCCGGTCATGATATCGAAGATCCCCTGACCTTCCCGCTTGGCTTCGTCCCCCGATTTGCCGCGAATGAAGCCGCGGAGGTTTAAGATATACAGGTGACTAAATTCCTGGGCGAGGGAAAGCCGCAAACCATCAGCCGAGTTCTTCTCGAGAAAGGCGCCATTAGTGACAAATGCGATAACGCCGTCGCTCTGGATCCGGTCGGAGGCCCACCGGATAGCGCGGATGTAGGAGTCATAGAGGTTCTTTTTGTTGGCGGCATGGGATTGGGCCGCATAAGTCTGCCGGATGCGGCTATCCAACGTGGGGTAGGCCAGATTCTTGTTGTTATCGTTCTCGCTGTCCTGTTGGGCCGAGTACGGCGGATTGCCAATAATAACGCGGATGTCTTGACGTTTCTGGCGATTCACGCGCTCGCTGTTCTCGGGAAGAACGGCGGTATCGATGAGGTCGCGGC
>JAKAAL010000586.1 GCA_021802375.1 Bacillota bacterium
CTCGTAGGCGAGATGGGTGATGAGGGCGATAAGCCGGAGAAGGATCCAGGCTATGAATCCGCCCATGAGTCCGATGACAGCCGCAATCAGGCTTAAAAACGCCAATTGACGCCCATCCGTGCTAAAGTCTCCCAGGCTTCGTCTTAGCATGGAGGCTGTCCCTCCCGTTCGTCAGCCGTGGAATCTTCAATCTGAGGCTTGGTGCCCAACATCCTGGAGACGGTGGCGAGAAACTCGCCCGTTCGTTGCAACTCTTCCCGATGGGCCAGAGTAAGACTTTCTAGCACAAGGTCGCCCTCCTTGGTCAAATGCACCTCTGTCACCCGGAGATCCTCTTCATGGGATAGGCGCATCACAAATCCAGCCTGTTCAGACCTGCTGATGATGCCAACCACACTATGCTGTTGAAGCTGCAGCCGCTCCGCTAATTCGTTGACCGTGGCCCAATCGCGACCGGGAAATCCCTTAATTGCCAAGAGTAATTGGTGCTGTTGGGGCGTAAGGCCATGATTTCGCGCTGCCCCTTCGGAAAAACGCAAGAACTGCCGTAATCCGTGACGAAATTCGGCCAAGGCCACATATTCGTCCTTCGACACGGGTCTTTCCATGGCACGCATGGTAGCCTCCTAGGGGTTTTTAGTTCCCTTATTATATCGCGGTACGATGTATTTGATCAACCGAAAAATATCGTAATGCGATAAAAAGGCTTTCGGCGCGTTGCCATTTGAGGTTGGACCGTTCGTCTTGAAACGGGCACCATCTCCTCCAAGCCCCTTCCTCAGACTTTTGGCGACCGGAGGATCCCTTCGCCAATCCTGCAATGCGCTTAGGGCCTATGCCGGTCGAGACCTTGGGAGCAGGCCTTGCGGAGATGGTGCCGAGTTGCTGGCTGGGCCGAGCGTAGGACGTGCGGCGATTAAATCATCACGCATCGATGGCTTGGGGCGCTAGCTGATTAGTACCGCGAGACCGGTACCGTGACGACGGAGCGGGGCCGTGCTGAAGCATCGGCATTCACCGAGATCCAATACACGGTGTTTCCGGCCACACCCAGAACGTAGGTCCTAGGTGGCGCATCGCTGGTCGGTACGGGGATCCATCGGGTCGAGCCGGGATGCAAGGCGTAATAGACTCCGGTGTGAGGATTGGCGGCGAGCAGTACCCCATTTGGCAGGAGGCGCGTGGTCAGGGAAAAACCCGTGGCCGTTGGGCCGGGTAGGTTGGGCGTGGCCACATTCCGCCACACCTTACCTTGATTGGACGTTTCCTGAATGGGATATTGAGCGTTTCCTAACCATAGAGTGACGCCATCGGAGAGCGTAGCCAGTTGATTCACCGGCCCATTCAAGGGCGCCTTGCCCACGTTGAGCCAGCGGTGGCCGCTCGAGGCTACCACGGCTTCGGTGCCGAACTGACCGTAATCGTCCGCGGGCACGGGGCCGAGAAATAGGTGGCTTTTGCTCTCAGCAGCACTGGGGCGGATGACATGCCACGGTCGACCACCATCGCGCGTGGCCTCGACTTGGATTTGTCCGGCGGGACTCTGCCACCAGGCCCACATCGCAGACCCTTCTATTTGGAAGCCGCCGAAGTCCTGTAGCCCCATGCCCGTTGGGGGTGGTGCGAATTTCCAGGTCCGACCGCCGTTCGGACTAAAGAGGCCGAGATCGATAATGGGCGGGGCACCCTGCTTGGGGTTTTCGGTCGGGATCGACGCAAACAGCATTTGGGTGGATCCTGGAGCCAGCGTCAGGCCAACCAAATTGGATTGCCAGAAGGGAACATACCCCTTGACTTGCAGGGCACTTTTCAGCGAGCCCATGGCAACCCGAGTCCAGGATCGACCGCTGTTGTCGGATGTCCACAAATGACTTCCGGCCGCAGTATAGAGACGCGAACCGCGCGTGGCCAAGGGGATCGCGTAGCCCCGATTTTGGTTGCTAGCCAGGTTCGCTACCGTTTGGCCGGATAAAATGTTCGTCCAGGCTTGTGGCGAGGTGACATCGAATGCCGCAGCGCCGAACGACCTTGCTCGAGTCATCGGTGACCAGGATTGCAGGCTCAGATGCCCTTTTCCCTGCAACCGGACGTTCGACGCTGCGGCCGGCACCCGGATCGTTGGCGTCAGATCATGATGGCGAATCGTACCCGTCAGGCGAAAGGATGCCGAAGCTTGATACGGACCTCCGCCGCATCCCGCGATGCCGCCACCAAAGCATTGTATGCCTACGCGATAGGTCCCCGCACTCAAAGCTACCGGGCCCCGAGGAGAAAGCCAAGATACCATGGGCACCCGAAAGTTGGTCGTAAAATGTTCCGGATGGGTCTTGGACCACGTGACCGCATTAGGCATCATAGACAGCCCGTTCGGCCATGCGCCAAAGCTGACAGACCCATCGTTCTGAGTCTTACGATCGATAGCGGACGGCACATTGCCATGCACGGTGACGTAGGTGCCAGGGGGACCGGAATTGGGAACCAGTTGGATCGTGACCTCCGGTTTGGTTGGAGAAACGGCTACCAGAGCTAGCATGAGAACCAACGCCGATCCGGTTACCAGTGGGCGGTTTATCCCACGCATGCAAACCACCTCCACGGAGGTAACGTCCCGTGGGGGTGAAAGGTTACCGCGACTTTAGGATTCTAACGATGTCTGCTCAGAGGATTTCAGTCTCGCTGAGGCATGACCGAGATGTTAGACGCGCATCACCCGGGCCAACCGGTTGGGTAGACGTTTAGGGACGCTCAGCTGTCGAATCCACCGTGGCGTCAGGGCGTTAGACAGCGTCGATGGAAGGGAAGCGCTACGGTGACTTCTCAAAGAGTTTGCAGGTCTTGACTCGTAGCCGACACCCATGGCCAAGCCGAGCTCGTAGTGGCCAAAGCGTGTTGCGCCGCGCGGGTCGATGAAGTGGTTTTCCTCATCGACCGTTCGCAGAGGGTTCACTGCACCAGCTTACCGGTAAGCGGCCACCGTGCGTTCCAGGCGGACGCCCACGCGACCAATGATCAGACTGAGGATTAAATAGGCGAGAGCGGCCATGAAATACAAGATGGCGGCATGATTGGTGGCGTCAACGCCCAGACGGGCCTCGTACATGATGTCCGCGAAGCCAATCAGATAGAGCAGCGTCGTATTCTTCAGTTGAAGGACGACAAAGCTGGTTAACGGAGGCAGCATGATGGCATAGGCTTGCGGCACGACCACACGAATCATCGTAGTTCGGCTGGAAAGGCCCAGAGCCGCAGCTGCCTCCCGTTGACCGGTGGGAATTTCCATAATCCCCGAGCGGAAGATCTCCACGGCATAGCCTGTGCCGTAGGCGACCAGCCAGATCAAGGCAGCGGTGAGTGGAGAAAAGTTGATGCCCCATTGGGTAAAGCCAAAGTAGATGATGAATAATTGCAAGATGGCGGGAAGACCCCGAATGATCTCAACGTACCAATAGATGAGGGTGCGCACGGGCCAAGGACCATACAAGCGTCCTAGGGCGAAGAGGGTGCCCAAAATGATGGACAGAATTAGGGACACGACGGTAAGCGCCACGTCTTTAAGCCCACCCACGCCGATGGTGCCTGCGTATTCGAGGGCGATGTGCACTAGCGCCGGCCCCCTATCGGCAGGACCTCTTGCTCCAAGGGGTCGGGAACCTCCTCGGGGTTCAGCACGCGATGGAGAAATGATTGGGCCCGTTCAGTACGAGGAGACTCCAGCACTTCTCGGGCTGGTCCCTTTTCGACGACCCCATGGTCCGCCATGATGACCACCGTGTCGGCAACTTCTTTGGCAAATTGCATCTCATGCGTCACCAAGACCATGGTCATGCCTTCTTTAGCCAAGCGGCGTATGGCTGCTAGAACTTCCCCCACTAACTCAGGATCGAGCATGGAGGTTGGCTCGTCGAACAGCATGACCTCAGGCTCCATGGCCAAGGCACGGCAAATAGCGACCCGCTGCTGTTCTCCTCCCGATAGGCGCTTAGGGTACATCTCGGCCTTGTGGGGCAGACCCACCATTTCCAGAAGTTCCATGGCGCGGGCGTTGGCCTGGGCTCGCGGCACCTTTTTCACCTCGATCGGCGCTAGGGTAATATTTTCGATAACGT
>JAKAAL010000587.1 GCA_021802375.1 Bacillota bacterium
GTTGGAGGCCGATTTGGTAGAGATTGACGTAGCCTCGGGGAGTATTGCGTCAGGCAATCGTGTTCCTTCGTCGGAAGTGCCTTTACACGTACTGACCTATCAACGCCGGCCAGATGTTAAGGGAATCGTCCATGCCCATTCATTATTCGCCGCGGTATTTTCTACCCTTAACCGACCCATCAAGGCCGTCCATTATCAAATAGCTCGCGTGGGGGACGAGGTGCCTGTGGCTGACTATGCCACCTATGGGACCGATGAATTGGCGGACCGTGCTACTAATGCATTGGGGCAAGGGAATGCCGTTTTACTAAAAAACCATGGGCTGATTGCGGTAGGGAACTCAATCCGAGACGCCTATCGCAATGCATTAGACGTCGAATGGGTCGCTCACCTGTACTTTCTTGGATTGCAAATAGGGGAGCCCGACGTGCTCACCCATGAGGAGCTTGAATGTGTTCGTGATCAGTTCAAGGATTACGGGCAAAAGTTTTAAAGCGTCGAAAATACCCGTGAACGCCGACGCCACTGCAACAAGCGGTGCATAGACCAGCTTAACGTCGCGTAGAACAAACCGCTCCACAATACGACGACAAAGGGCCACCAAGGTGAAAATATATCCAGCCGATACAGCGCGGACCCGAGTGGCCCATAAGGATCAAACGCCGCCGACAGGCTAGCCCTCGCCAAAGGCACATGGATCCACAACTGGCTGACCAGGGAGCCGATGAGACCAGCGAACCCTCCGACCCATATCATGTCATGGCGAGACCTAGCAATGCTAGATGCTAGAAAAAACAGCCGTGCCGTTAGTACAAAAGCAAATACATGAATGGCCGTCATCAGGCTAAATGAAATTCCTAAAGCCCATAACGTCATGGGCAACGATAATATTACGCTGCTTATGATGGTAACCCACGTCAATGCACGCATTTCCAACCCTCTCTCAGACAACCCTTGAAAATAGGTATTGAAAAACTTCCGGGGATATTCCTTGGTCTATCTTTACGACCATAGCATATGGCTTGAGCAAGGGGGGACAACGATGGTTAGACGCCTGGTAATTCTCGGATCGTCGATTCTAATGCTTATTGGCCTTATCACGTTGACATGGAGTTTTCGAGACCTGCCTATTGATGAGAGACCCGAGTGGATGGCATGGCAAATGGTGTTGTGGCCTATTGCGGCTTTCGGATTGATGGAGGTCTGGAAGTTGTATCGTTACCGGAAAAGCGGGTTCATTGTTCGTGTTGATCGATTTAGACTTTTCGTGCATGGGATCCCATCGCTGTTGGTGGCTACGATGCCTGCAGGAGCAATGACCACATGGTGGGGATCCCAAACCGTGCTCGCGTTATTGGATTTCCCGACTGCCAAAGTGATGGCTGCAATATGGTTGGCGTACACGGTGTGGTCGTCCTGGGAGGTGGTACTACCGTGAAAAGTCGGCGCCGGCTTTTAACGATTTTGCTGGCAGTCGGCATTGCTGGTGGTTTACTAATACTGCATATGCGCCGATCGGCAACGGCTACGGCCACCAGTCCCACACACATTATTATCAATGTGGTTCAGTGTAAGCTGTACCTTTACGTCGGTAGCAAACTTTTCTCAACTTATCCAGTGGCTGTCGGGAAACCAGAAACTCCGAGTCCGCGCGGCGAGTTTTTCATTACCCAAAAAGCGGTGTGGGGTGACGGCTTTGGCACACGATGGATGCGTCTTTCAACGCCTTGGGGTATTTATGGTATTCACGGTACCAACAAACCTTGGTCTGTAGGCACGGTGGCGTCACACGGATGTTTTCGCATGCTCAACCGGGATGTTGAACAAGTTTACGCCTTAGTATCGGTAGGCACTCCGGTGACTGTCGAAGGCATTACACCATTTGTCAGAATTCGACGTCCGTTGAAGTTGGGCAATATTGGCCAGGATGTCGTAGAAGTTCAGAGGCTTTTGAGGTTAGCCGATGTTTATAAGGGCCCTTTGGAGGGAATCTATACCCGACAGGTGTTGGTTGCAGCTGAAAAGTTTCAATTGATGGTACATTTACCGGTTAACGGGGTTGCGACCGTAAAAACGATCAATGCCCTGCAGGAGTTGACTCATCAAACGGGATTAAATCCTGGTTATCTTTCGCGGTCTCGGTCCTCATATTAACTTCGGGTGAAATTTTTCTAGTCCAAGGAAAATACCACCAATGAACGTCCCATAAATAAACCCACGAACTATGGAGCCCATCGCAATGATTATTTATACCGCCCTTGTCGCTAAACGAGGAGAGTATCTTACCAACACGAAACAAGAGTAGGAAAATGTTCCTCCGATGGTTGCGGTGACTCTTAACGATTGGCCTGGTTGGGTCAGGGTTTTGGTGTCCTCGGCGGGATCTCGATAGCCTAGCGACTGCCTTATTTTGCCTGGGGGAGTTTACGGAAGCGCAACGTCCTTTATTGAATCCTAATACTGCTCAAGGAGAAACAGCACCCCAATAACTCTCGCGATGGACGTTTGGGTAACAATAACATGACCTTTAGTCCATAGGCGAAAAGAACAATTTATGACATGCTACCACACAGGGGATTTTTGGCCCCGTAATTTTAATCGATTTCTCTGATAATGATTCGCATTATCCTATATTGGAGGAACTTGGGTGGAGGATCGGGCGACTGAGTTAAAATTAGCGAAGAAGAGTAAATGGCGCCACTTATTAGTGGGTTGCGCAGTGATTATTGGCCCCGGAACTATGGTAATGCTGGCCGATACTGATGTCGGAAGTGTGGTGACTGCCGCGCAATCTGGTGTGCAATGGGGATATTCAATGATTGTGCCCGAGCTTATACTGGTACCGATTCTCTACTTAATTCAAGAAATTACCGTGCGTTTGGGTATCATTACGGGTCGTGGCCACGGCCAATTAATTCGTGAGCGATTCGGTTGGGGTTGGGCACTACTATCAGTATCCACGTTGTTTTTAACGTCGGTGGGCGCTTTAATTACGGAATTTTCCGGGATAGCTGGCGTGGGAGTTTTGGTGGGCGTACCTTCGTGGCTAAGTGTTGGATTTGCCACGATTATCTTGGTGGCCATAGGAATTTCGGGTCGGTATCAACGGGTTGAGTGGATAGGGATCGGACTGGGCAGCCTGGAGTTGGCTTTTGTTGTTACCGCAATAGAGGCTCGTCCGCGGTTGAGTTCGCTAGTTCACGGTCTGGTTTCTGTCCCCGTAAGTCACTCCAGTTATGTATTTTTGCTGGCGGCCAATGTGGGTGCGGTCATTATGCCCTGGATGATTTTTTATCAACAAGGGGCAGTCATTGACAAGAAGTGGACGGCTAAGGACCTGAAATTGGCTCGTGTAGACACTGCGGTTGGTGCCATCATTACCCAAGTACTGATGATCGCGGTAGTGGTCACTGCGGCTGCAACACTGGGTCGCTTGCATATCAACGCACTCCAATCGATTCCGCAAATTGCCAATTCGTTGGAAGTGGTCATGGGAAAAACACCTGGCAAGCTAATTTTTGGTGCCGGAATACTTGGTGCCGGATTTGTGGCCGCACTTGTGGCCTCCTTGGCCGGAGCCTGGGGCATTGGGGAAGCGTTTGGTTTTAATCATAGCTTAAACCACAAGTTTCGAGAGGCGCCGCTTTTTTATACAATTTACACCGTAGCACATGTGGCTGGAGCCATTTTGGTAATTGCCAGCGTAGATTTGGTCCGGTTAATCGTAGATGTCGAAGTGATGAATGCAATGCTGTTGCCTATCGTACTGGGATTTCTAATGGCACTTGAGTTTAAGACATTGCCTGACAGATTTCGGATGCGGGGCTGGTATCGCAATATGGTGTGGTTGTTGTCTGGAGTGGTTATGGCATTTGGCGTGTATATGATGATTGTTAGTCTATGAGATGGTAACAAGAATTGGTTATTAAGAAGACCGACAATTCTCTTGAGTCTCGTATAGCATGGTAGTATAATCGGTGAAGATCGCTGGCGTAGCTCAGTTGGTAGAGCAACGGTTTCGTAAACCGTAGGTCGTCGGTTCAAGTCCGACCGTCAGCTCCAGTAAATTTTGAAGCCCTGAGCCGTCCACTTCTTGTCAATGACT
>JAKAAL010000588.1 GCA_021802375.1 Bacillota bacterium
ATGAAGGACCTCTAACAAGCGACCCCTCAAAGGTAATGGTGACATGTTTGGGGGAACTGGACGCGGTAGGCGTTGCACTGCTGCCGCATCCTGCCACCGCTAAGGCCAGAATGGGAATGCCAAGTGCGCTATACATCACGCGTTTTTGCAATGACATTGGGATTGGTCTCCTTTCCGATTCCTTGTTTATTGGTAGTGAACACGACGTTCGGACATCTTCCATTGCACGATCGTCAGTAACGCGATAATTAGAAACATCACCACCGCGATAGCACTGGCAAAGCCTTCATGGAAAAACAGAAAGCCCATTTCATACACCAGGTAACTTGCAGTTGTGGTGGCGCCTAGCGGGCCTCCTTGGGTCATGGTGAAAAACTGCGTAAAAGCCTGAAGGGAACCAATAGTCGTAATAATCGTGACAAAGAATGTGGTGGGACTCAGTAAAGGCCATGTCACATAGACAAATCGCTGTGCAGAGGAAGCGCCGTCAACTTTTGCCGCCTCCCCCAACTCACTCGAAAGACTTGTCAGGCCTGCCATGAAAATAATCACATCGAAGCCCATATTGTGCCATAGGGTAAACAATATGACGCCAAGTAACGCCCAATGCGGCGACTCCAGCCATTGCACTGCAGGAAGATGTGCAGCATGCAACAAACTGTTAATTAACCCAAATTGTGGATTCAGCATCCAAATCCAGATGATGGAGGTCGCGACCACCGGTGTGATATACGGAGAAAACACGCCAGTACGTACAAGCCCTCTGAGGGGAAGGTTGTCCATTAACAAGACAGCTATGGCTACAGCAATGAACACGGTCGTCGGCACAGTCCCCAACACGAAGAGTAGAGAAATGAGAAGGCTATGCCAAAACACGGGGGATTGCAGCAGATCCTGGTAGTTTTTTAATCCCACAAATTGGGAAAGAGCGGGACTTAAAACATTCCAATGAAACAGACTAATGACCCCTACGAATAGCGTCGGAATAATCGTGAACACGAGAAACACGGCAGCCATAGGCAGGAGATAAACCAAGGCATAGCGATTGTTACGAATGCCGTGAAACCTTGGTATGGATTCGTTAATCCTCGCTCTACGTTCCATATATCTCGAAAGAATGGTTACCATTGTCTTTAAACTCCATTCTATCAATTGTTTGCATCATTTTTAGTCAGTTTTCTGCCGTTTACAAGTTTCTATAGATAAATTTAATCATAGGCCTGTTGTTTGTCAACCCACAATTATCAAAACTTTACGCCGCAGGTCCACGTTCCAACTGCAGAATGACAACACATCTTGCCGGGATTCAAGCTCACGGGGACCGCCAAAGCCATTGGTCGAAATGGTGCCGTTTAGGGTAGGACCGCCATTCCTCCATTGATCAACGAAATCAATACATCAAACCCGGATTTTTTGCCCTGGTACTTGATACATCGCAATCAAATAACGGACAACATAGGGAACTCAAACCATTGATAGCTAGGCAAGTTGACACCATAGAGGGGAGAGTTGTTCACGCAAAGAAGAGGATTTAACCACAACAATTGAGATCACGACAACCACTACACGGTAGGACGATACGTTTGACCACGGCTTAGAAAAGCCCGCCATATTTGTTGCAGAAGGCTTGAGGCCCACTTTGCAGGAGTCAGTGCCTGGCATTAGCATCGGCTGTGAGAAAAACCTGGTTCACGACTGGACCGGATGCCGTCGCGGTTTCCCTCACAGTCCGTCCGCTACCGACCATGGCATTTCTTGGCCTTGCGGCCACTGCCGCACGGGCAAGGTTTGTTGCGATCGGCGCGCGCAAAAATATCCATAATCTCTGCAGGCGACCGCTCTTGACGGAGCAAATCGGCCATAATCCGCATCGACCCGTCGATGTGGTGAAAGAACATCTTATACCCTGCACAGAGATAATTGAGGCCGCCTTCTCCGTCCGGTGTTTTTAAAAAACGGTTCTTTGGGCACTCGCCGTTGCATGCGAACCGCACATCGCACTCGATACAGTACCGGGGCAGTGTATCGCGCTTCGCTTCCCCGAATCGTTGTTGTTGCGACGAAGCAACCATCTCCGTCAGAGGAATCTCCATAATGTTGCCCAGGCGATGCTGGGGGTCGACGAAGTGGTCGCAGGAGTAGACATCCCCATTGTGCTCCAACGCCACAGCGCGCCCACACGTTTCCGCGAAGATACACATGGCCGCAGGGAGATGCAGCCATGCCGCCAATGCCGTGTCAAACATCTGCACAAAGACCTCACCGACATCGTTACGCACCCACTCGTCGAACACGGCCACCAGGAAGCGGCCCCATTGGTCCCCCGTGACAGAACGCTCGCTGACGCGGGCTCCCTCATCACGCTGCTCGACGATCGGGATGAACTGCACAAACCGTGCACCACACTCGTCCCGAAAAAATCGATACACCTCGAGGGGCCGGTCGGCATTGACGGAGTGCACCGTGCACAGCACATTAAAGCGCACCGCATGATGCTGAAGATACTGCATTCCGCGCATCACTTTATGCCACGAAGCGTTGCCTTGCTTGTCGACTCGGTAAACATCGTGCAACGGCGCAGGGCCATCGATACTAATCCCGACCAGAAAATCCCGATCTTTCAAGAATTGCGCCCACTCGTCGGTCAGCAAGGTGGCATTCGTTTGCAAAGTGTGCGTCAGATGCTGGTCAGGTCGACGGTATCGCTCTGCCAAATCGACAGCATGCCGAAAAAATTCTAGCCCCATCAAGGTGGGTTCTCCACCTTGCCACGCGATGGTCACCTCGCCAGGCGGCTGCGCTTCAATAACCTGGCGAAGGTACGCCTCCAACACGCCCTCGCGTATTCGGAAGTGGTCGCCTGGATAAAGTTCTTTTTTGGCCAAATAATAACAATAGCGGCAATCGAGATTGCAGATGGCCCCTATGGGCTTGGTCATCACGTGAAAGGGCTTGAATACCGCACTTTGCGGCGGGCTTTGCATAACCACACGCGCTCCTCCAATCACTTCTTGCACGTCGCACGACAAATTTTTTGGTATCACCGATAGCCCAGGGGCGTCAAAACGCCCATTCTTCAAGGATGTCCTGGGCGGTCTTATTGTGTGCCTAAAGCGATGTCTGCCATCTTTTCCACGGACACATTTTCCAGGAAATCGATGGACACATCAATCAGACTACGAGACGAAAACGGAAACGCGTCGGGGTAGTGCTGCGAGACTTGGCTCACTCTGTCCCTACCGACATCTAGCCCCCAGAACGACAGATGCCCGGAGGTATAAGGAATCCGCACTTGCGCGATCACCTCTTTGTCACTGAACAGGTGTACCATAGCCGAGCCGTCCGGCTGCCGCAATAGTGTGAACCCCACTTCGCAGAGACCGTTCGGAAGTTTTGTCAATCCAACACAACGTTGCCGTGATTCAAGCATATGATGCTCGAACATCAGTCGACCATCCTGCACATAGAGCGTATAGCCCCCTTGGGAACTGCCACTCGCTAATATCACGCCATTGTCATCTCCGGTTCTTTGAAGATGAGCGCGAAAACGCATCGAACGATCAGTGCCAGTAACACCCGTGGCGAAAGGAACATGACCTTGATTCGCGTAGAACGTAATCGTTCGTTGGTTGAGTAATCCAAGTGGAGCACGAAACGCCAGAAGTTCTGTGAGAGGCCGATCATCCAACGGGAGAACGCCATATCTTTGGGCTTCCTGCCACCATATTTCTTTCAGTTGAGCAAGACGTTGTGGATACTCTTCCGCTAAATCCTCATATTCGGAGAAATCTCTCGTTGTGTCATAAAGTCGCCATGTGTCGTGCTCATAGGGATGGCCTGGCACATGTTCGGTCACGGCGCGCCAGCCTTGGTGCCACAATGCGCGATGCCCGAGCATTTCGAAGTACTGGGTGTCACGTTGCGGCGGCACCTCCGAGGATTGGAATGTCGAAGCAATGCTGCGGCCATGGAAGCGGTTCTTTGTGGCCTTCACAACGCCGGCCGTCTCAGCGATCGTGGGGGCCAGGTCGATCACGTGGACGAATTGCGAACGGACCGCTCCCGATTCTTTAATAGTAGCCGGCCAACTTATGATCAAGATCG
>JAKAAL010000589.1 GCA_021802375.1 Bacillota bacterium
TGGCACTCTTGCCCTTTACCATTGAATAAGAAAAAAAGAGCACGCTCGGCGTGCTCTTTTTACTCTACGGAACTTGCCGCGTGCGATAAGATTAGAGGATAAGAGATTTTTTTGACATGACGGATCGAGAAGAGCGGGCGTTTACACAGTCACGGCAGGAAAAGAGCCTCGAACTTTTGGACCGGGTACTAAATATCTGGGATTTTGCGAGCAATGACAATTAAAGGGACCTATGAATGTTGGTATGAGAAATGGTTTGGCTGGCACAAGGTAACAAGTCCCAACCCAACACAGAGGCAGGAGAATCAGGCATGATCCGGAGTCCTGAATCGATGGATACGGCCCTTAAGACTGTAAAAGGTCAGCGTCGTATGACCGCCCATTTACGGCGACTCGAACTCATTACTGAGATAGGGTTCCTTACCAGTTACGCCGTAATGTTGTGCGGATGGCTAGTGGTTTCCCCAGGCTGGCAACCCTTGATTAGGGCTCTCATGCCCCTGGGACTCAGCACTACCGCGATGCGTAAACCATGGCCTTTTGTTGTTGTGATGGTATTGATGGAAATGGCCGCTATTCCGTTGTTCCCTGGCGGTGTGCAATGGGATGTGTTGTTTGTTTTGTCCGTTTTGCCGGTGACCCTGGTAAGCAGTTGGGCTTACCGTACACGCCGCAAAGCCGCCATACGCTGGCTCGGCACCGTGATTGCTGTCGCGCTCAGCAGGTATCTTATAGCACGAGCCTACTATCCCTACCCTATTCACACCTTAATGTTGGCGAGTATTCGGTCGTTGCTATGGGTTCAAGCTGCGTTACACCTAAATTTTGGGACGGCTTGGAGCATCCAATACTGGTGTTTAGGCTTTATGCTTAACCAAGTTTTTTGGGCAACAGGGATATTTTTAGTTCTGGCATTTTTTGCTGAGCTTGAAGACCTGTCGATCGCACAAGTTCCTTTTTTCGGTCGCTGGAAGTTACCGTCATGGTGCTTATGGATATTTTTCGCAGACCTCATAGCCTTGGTCGGGGGAAATTTTTGGCATCGCGGGAGTGTTCCGCTGGCGGAAGTGGCCATTGTGGGTATGGCGGCTTATGCGGTTGTCGGAGCAAATGTTCTTTGGCGCATCGCAGAATTATCGGGCGTGCCGAAAATTTACCGTGTGGCTCTATTGGGATTGTGGGCAGCCTCTTCATGGCTTGGACTGGTGCTGTTATCTCTGCTCGGCATATATGAAAGCATTTGGTACTTGCGCGATTACGCATTGAGCTTAAGGAGGTTATAGGAATGCAGGTTATTTTGTTACAAGATGTGCGTGGAAGCGGTGTTAAAGGTGACATTATAGACGTGAAAGCCGGCTATGCCCGCAATTATCTGATTCGCAAGGGGTTAGCGGTTGAAGCCACCAAATCCAAGATCGAACAAATAAAGCGGGAAAAGGCCAAGGAAGAGGCTAAACATCAGAAGACCTTGGAGGAATATAAAAGACTTGCCCAGGAGTTAAAGGGACAAACCTTTATTATGCGGGCAAAAACTGGCGACCAGGGGCGGTTATTCGGTGCTGTCACCACACAGGATGTGGCTAAACTCTTGAATAGCCGGGGCTATTCGGTTGATAAGAAGAAGCTGGAAACCGAACCGATTCATCATGTGGGCACTTATACGGTTCATTGCCACTTCTATCAAGATATCCACACCGAGTTTGCGTTGCAGGTTCTTCCCGAATAAATGGCAAGGACTAGGAGGGCAATAATGGCAGATAACGTCAAAAAGACAGAACCGAAAACACGCAAGCAAGCCAACACTTTAGAACGCCGGGTCGCGGCGCTCCACGACATTCTCATGCAGATCTACGGTCCCGAACGCCTCATCTTGCGTGCGGGGAAACTCCAGGCCCTAAAATATCTGCGGTCCGAGGACTTGGGATTAAGGACACTAGCTTTGGCCAAGTTGGTCCGAGAGGACCCTTCATTGAATGACATTCCCACTAAAAAAGAGGTAGGACCGTTGTTAGATGAACTGGAGGACGAACTGGCGGATATTTTGGCGCGTCGTACACTCGAAGACGATCTAGAAAAGCGAATTGCAGAGAAAATGCAAGAGCGGCATGAGGACTATGTTCGCGATATTCGCAACCAAATTCTGAAAGAGGATAGTGGCCCGGAGACGCCCGAGACTCTAAAGAAATTTGCCCAACTAGTCAAACTGGACCAAGGGGGATTAACTCAATCCGCGTTGGAAGTGATGAGACCGGAGAAATTGGATGACGTGATAGGTCAAGACGATGCAGTTGACAGTCTCTTGGCCAAACTGGCATCTCCTTACCCGCAGCACGTTTTATTATATGGTCCGCCTGGGGTAGGCAAGACTACTGTAGCCCGGCTCGTCTTACAGGTCGCCCGCACCATTGCCCAAAGCCCCTTTGCTGACGAGTCGCCCTTTGTAGAAGCTGACGGAACAACACTCAGGTGGGATCCCCGGGAAATTACCAACCCCCTTTTGGGATCGGTTCATGACCCTATATACCAAGGCGCCCGAAGGGATTTGGCTGAAAGTGGCATTCCCGAACCCAAGACGGGATTGGTTACTGATGCTCACGGGGGTGTGCTCTTTATAGACGAGATAGGAGAGATGGACCCGATCCTGCAGAACAAGCTTTTGAAAGTGCTTGAGGACAAACGGGTGTATTTTGATTCACCATATTATGATGCAACGGACATTAATGTGCCCAAGTATGTTCACAAGCTGTTCGCAGAAGGAGCTCCAGCGGATTTCATTCTTATTGGTGCCACAACAAGGAGTCCTGAAGACATATCGCCGGCGTTGCGTTCCCGTTGCGCGGAAATTTATTTTGATCCGCTGACACCCGATGACATTCGGAAAATCGTCAAGCAGGCTGCCGACCGCTTAAAAGTCAGCATTACGCCGGATGCGGCCAGACTCATTGGGGATTACACGCTTGAGGGACGCAAGGCCGTGGCCCTTTTGGCCGATGCCTTCTCAGTCGCCTATCTGCGCAATAATGCTCGACCTGAAGTTATCGATGCCGACGTGATGAAAGATGTCATTAGCCGATCCCGTTTGGTGCCTGTACGTCCCTCCATTTCCCAAGAACCCGTGGTAGGGCGGGCATTAGGTTTGGCGGTTGCCGGCTTTCAAGGGCTTGTATTGGAAATTGAAGCAACCGTGTTTCCTCGGGAAAAAGGGGTTGAGGGGCGCTGGAGGTTTAATGATACCGCTGGTTCCATGGCCAAAGACTCGGTGTTCAATGCCGCCACTGTGTTAAGAAAACTGACGGGAAGAGATTTGAGCCAATATGATGTTCATGTCAACGTCATCGGAGGCGGCAATATCGATGGGCCTTCGGCCGGAGCGGCTATCTTTGCTGCGATTTACAGTGCTTTGACCGAGATGCCCTTGCGCCCGACAGTTGCGTTAACCGGAGAATTGTCGTTATCGGGGCGTGTGAAACCTGTTGGTGGTATCCCTGAGAAAATTTTTGGCGCGAGGCAGCAAGGACTTACCACGGTGTTGGTACCGAAGGACAACGCCGGGGATGTACCTCCCGGCATTGGGGACATGAAGATTATTTTTGTGAGTACGGTCGAAGAGATTTTACCCGAGGTGCTAGCGTGAGTATCGATACAGTTCGCACACCACCCCATAACTCCGATGCTGAAATTTCGGTATTAGGTTCGATGTTGATACATCCTGAGGCTGTAGCCAAAGGAGTGGAAATTTTACAGCCTGGTGATTTTTATCACGAGACTCATCGACAAGTGTTTGAGGCGTGTGTGGCTCTCTTTAACCAGGCGAAGCCGTTGGACGTTGTCGTAGTCGGAGAACAGTTGCGCCAAAGCGGTCATTTGGAGGCCATAGGAGGTCTGCCGTATTTAATGGAACTGGCGTCAGCTGTTCCCACAGCCGCTCATGTGGAATATTACGCACGGATTGTCAAAGAGACGTCATTGATGCGCCGGATCATTTCGGTGTCTACCAAACTCGTTGCGGAGGCATATCAAAACGAACTTTCCGCACAGGACTTAGTGGATCGGGCACAAAGAGATCTTTTTTCGTTAACCCAGGGCGG
>JAKAAL010000590.1 GCA_021802375.1 Bacillota bacterium
TCCGATCTGGTACACTGGGCTACTGCGGGATGTCGTAGCTAAAGTGGCCGGCAAACCCATTGATATTCATCTCGAGTTGGGCGCGAAAAATCTCAACCCTATTGCTCGCGTTGCTCCCAAAACCGAATCAATTAGACACGAACATATTTCAAACGACAGCGAGTATTTAACACGACTAAACCCGAAGTACGTATTTGAGGCTTTCGTCGTAGGAAGCTCCAATCGCTTCGCCCATGCTGCATGCCAAGCTGTCGCGGAAATGCCGGCACGAGCCTACAATCCCTTATTCCTATATGGCGGCGTAGGACTAGGAAAAACCCATCTGATGCACGCTATTGGCCACCACGTGCTACATCTTTCTCCGGGGTCACGAGTTCTTTACGTGTCTTCCGAAACTTTTACCAATGAAATGATCAACGCGATCCGTGACGATAAAATGGTGCGCTTCAGGCAACGATACCGCAGCATTGACATATTATTAATCGACGATATTCAGTTCGTGGCAGGCAAAGAACGAACTCAAGAAGAGTTTTTTCACACGTTTGAAGCGTTGCACGGTGCTCGAAAACAAATTGTCATTTCCAGCGACAGGGCACCTAAGGAAATCCCCACCTTGGAAGAACGCCTCCGATCACGATTTGAATGGGGCCTTATTACCGATATCCAACCGCCGGATTTAGAAACCCGCATGGCTATCTTGGCAAAAAAGGCGCAAATAGATAGCTTATGGGTTCCCGACGAAGTTTTGCAATTGATTTCCTCGCGCATCGATACGAATATTAGAGAACTTGAAGGTGCACTCATACGCGTAATGGCGTATGGCTCTATAAGCAGGCAACCCCTCACTGCAGAATTGGCACTGGAGGCGCTAAAAGATGTCCTTCCTCAAAATCGGCCAAAGACAATTACCATTCGCTTAATTCAAGAAGAAGTAGCACGTTATTACGATATGCGCCCCGAAGAATTCAAGGCGAAAAAGCGCACCAAGGCCGTCGCCTACCCCCGCCAAGTTGCTATGTATATCGCCCGGAAACTTGCCGATGCAAGCTTCCCCAAAATCGGCGAAGAATTCGGAGGCCGGGACCACACCACGGTGATACACGCCTGTGAAAAGATTGACAACGAACGACACCGCGATCCACAAGTAGCGAGCCTTATCGATGACCTTATTAAACGAATTCGTTCACGTTAAGATTACTAAGGGGGATAACAGGGGGATTATGGGTGACAAATCATGTGGATGAATGTCAGTTTATACACAACGTCGACGAAATTTTTCGGGAACCGTCCAACCCCTTGGGGATTACCGCGAACTTTATCCCGAGCTTATCCGATGGCAAATCCCCTACACCACTGGGGCTTGGACAAGTTATCCCAATTATCCATAGGCCTTATTGTGACTACGCTTATTATAAAAAACAGAGATCATCCTAAGGAGCCTACACTTCGACAGCAAAAACCTTAAACAACCGAGGAGGATTTTTATGCACTTCAGTGCAGACCAAAACCAACTAGCGAAAGCACTCACAAATGCATCGCATCTTGTGCAATCACAAAACACGAACCCGATTCTATCGGGAATCCAGATAAATACGACAGAAAACGGCATTACAGTGGAATCCACTGACCTCTTCAATAAAATAAGCATTCACTTGCCAGCCTATGTCACCGAACCAGGTTCCGTGGTATTGCCAGCTTCTACTTTCACTGATTTGATCCACCGTATCCCTACCGCCACGGTTGACCTGCAAAGCGATAGTATCAGTGGTAAAACGGTGATTAAGTACGGCCGTAGCCGTACCACCATTCATGGATTTGGCAGTGAAAGATTACCTCAATTTCCCGCGTTAGGTGATGAATCGACTACGGTGACATTGCCTCCCGGTATTTTGAGCACGTTTGCTCGGCAAACTTTGTTCGCGTGCTCCAAAGAAGAATCAAGACCTGTGTTGAAGGGGCTCAGTTTAGAACTGGGCGAAGGCAAGATGTTGTTGGTCAGTACTGATGGCAGTCGCTTATCCCATTCATGGGCGGCCCTGCCCGATTATCGTGGACCTCACACTAAGTTGGTGTTGCCGGCGAAGGTCCTCAGCGAAGCATCGCGCCTCGGCTCTTCCGTTCAACCCATTACCATGACCAGTACCGCTGGCTTTGTGCAATTTTCCTCCGAAGGTACGGTTTTGCAAAGTCGCCTTTTAGATGGCGAATATCCCGAGTATCAGCGAGTCATTCCTCAAGATTATCCCGTACAGATTCGACTTTCCATCACCGAACTTAGAGGTAGTGTGGAAAGGGCTCAGCTAATTGCATCCAAAGATCGGTCCAATGCAATTCGTATGATACATCAAATTGACGTCTTACAACTTGAAGCTTCGGCTGCCGAGGTCGGACAAGCCTTGGAGCAGTTGGAGTGCCACAGCAAAGGACCAGAGATGGATATTTTGTTCAACGCAACCTTTATTCTTGATGCGTTGAAGTCTTTTACCAGCGACGAAGTGTTGATTGAATTTTCTGGGATACAGTCTGCTGCGCGCTTTCGGGAAGCGGATAACTCGCAATATTTTCATATTGTGTTACCGTTGCGCCAATTGGTTTAACACAAAATGATCTTGAGAACCGTGGACATTTCCCGTTTTCGCAATATCAAAGAAGCGCATATAGCATTCTCTTCTCAGTTGACCTTGCTCGTGGGAAAGAATGCACAAGGCAAAACCAATGCCTTAGACGCAATACATATTGCGTTGCAAGGAAAATCATTTCGCAATGCCCCTGACAGTGATTGGTTTTCCTTGACGGATCCAGACGGAATCTCGATAATTGCACAAGTCCTTTCCGAATCTGAACGCCCAACCACCGTCGAACATCATGTAATGCCAAGCCCACATCGGCGATCTCATAGGGGTCCAAAAATTCCTGTCATTGTGTTTAGTCCTCAGGATCTTGCTCTGTCCCAAGGATCCCCTTCTGACCGGAGAAGATTTATGGATGCAACCCTTTCCCTAATCAATCCTCGCTACGATAAGGCCTTAAAACAATTTCAACATGCACTGGTGCAAAGAAATCATGCAATGAAGGACCCACGTCTGGCGCATACTGCAGACAGTTTCACCCCTTCCATGGTAACGAGTGGACTGTATCTATGGACCATGCGTCGACAATTGTTCGAAGATTTGCTCCCAATAGCGGATCGGATTCATGGCCGCATCGGACACGGCGAAAGCATCGGGGGAACGCTAACATACGGAGGGTCTGATACCCCCGTGCAAACTGCGAACGAGTATGAAGACTGCTTAAAAAAGCGGCGAGCAGATGAAAAACTGCGAATGATAACCCTGGTGGGGCCACATCGTGATGAATTATTGCTGACCGTCAATGGTGCTCCGATTTCTCTTTATGGATCCCAAGGGCAACATCGCCTGATTTCGCTCAGTTTAAAACTCGCCACTTATCACTTAATCCAAAATGAGTTTGGATACCATCCCATCATTCTCCTTGATGATGTGCTGTCTGAGTTAGACCCCGAGCGGCGTCACGAGCTTTTGCAAATGATTAGTGAGCCAGGACAACAAACAATCATTACGGATACTGAGGCTCGAAACTATGATCAGTTAACACCTATCATATATCATGTAGATCAAGGTCACTTTATTAAAGTGGGGAGCGCTTAAATGGCAGAACCGAAACCTTTATCGTCAATTCTCCACTCTATGCAACAAGAATATCCATGGCAGACTGCCTACCAAACACGCCTCGTGCAAGAAATCTGGCCAGACTTGGTAGGACCGGCAATAGCCCGCAACGCCCGCGTCACGCGAATAGACCATGGGGTGATAAAACTCGCGGTGTCGTCTTCAGCATGGTCACAGGAGATCCAATATCTCAAACCGACCATATTGAACAAGCTGAATGAGCGTTTACCAGAACATCTGCACGCACATGACATTCGGTCTCGGGTGTTAGTTCGAACGGTAACCAAAGCAGAGAGCCCCAATGCAAATAACGAGAGATTTTACCGGGTGCGACTCATTAAGGCTCAACAGCCCACCGAAGGGCTGGATTCTCTTATGGAAAGAGTCCACCAGCA
>JAKAAL010000591.1 GCA_021802375.1 Bacillota bacterium
GCTAGACCGCGACAGTCGGGACCCCTTTGATTTGCTGCAAGAAATCGAATCGACCCTGAACATCCTCACCTACCCCATGAATTGGCCGGTGGCCTCGGGTTCGGAATTTCAAGGGGTGTACGACCGACACCGCGGTCGTTGGCAGCCCTATCCACGGTCGGCTCGAGCCGACGACCTCACCCCCCCTGCCAGCGTTGCCGACGACCTCCTACTATTGGATGAGGCGGGTGAGATTTTTGATCGCCAGCAAATCGCCCAAGGAGAACTCACGCCGGTCTTTTTTGGTAGCGCGCTTGCAAATTTTGGCGTGGCCACCTTTTTGGACCAATTCCTAGAGCTGGCCCCAGCACCGGGACCGCAACATACCAGCGCCGGGTTCTTGCCGGCCCATACCTCAACCTTTTCTGGATTCATCTTTAAAATCCAGGCCAATATGAACCCTCAGCACCGCGACCGCGTGGCCTTCTTGCGCGTCGGCACCGGCCGCTTCGAGCGGGGCATGACCGTCCGTCACCAGCGCCTAGGCAGAACCCTGACCTTGGCCCAGCCCCAAAACTTCTTTGCGCAGGAACGCGCCATTCTTGATCAAGCTTATCCCGGAGACATCATCGGGCTATTCGATCCTGGGTACTTTCGAATCGGCGACACCCTAAGCGAGCGCGGAGGCTTTCACTACGACCCGTTACCGCAGTTTTCACCCGAACACTTCGTCAGCGTCTCGGTGACGGACACCCTGAAGCACAAGCAGTTCCACAAGGGATTGCAACAGCTTTCCGAAGAGGGCGCAGTCCAAATCTTTCGGGTCGTTAACCGCACCGAAGATGTCGTCTTAGGTTTTGTGGGTCGGCTGCAGTTCGAGGTATTCGAATATCGCATGCAAACCGAATACGGGGCTTCCTTCAGTAAGACCCCTTTGCCATACCAACATGCGCGCTGGCTTTCCATTGACGAGCCCGACGCCATTCAGAAGAGCTATACCACCCTATTGGTGCGCGACGCCGATGATCGGCTGGTCATGCTCTTTCCAGACGAGTTTGCAGTGCGCTGGGCTAAAGAGAAAAACCCCGCAATCGAATGGTTTCCCACCTCGTATCGTCCCGACCAGGCGGCCGCCGAGGTCATGCCCTAGGCCTGCGACGTCTAGGTATCGGCACGGCTCGACCTAACCGCCAGCAAGCTTGCGTGGGACCCCCTTGGGTCCGTTTAAAAGGCACGAAAATGGGGCTTACCCTTTTATTCGGACACTACCTGGGCTCGGCCGTCACTCGGAACCACCTGCGCGTCTCCCCAAAATCGTTCCAATCCGTAATATTCTCGCTCATCCTCGGTAAAGATATGGACGACCACCATACCATAGTCCATTAAGATCCAATGCGCCCGGTCTGGTCGATGGGGATTCAACAACTGGGCTCCATGTTTTTGCATGGTATCTTCGACATAGTCCGCTAGCGCACTCACCTGAATAAAGTTATGGCCCGAAGCGATAACAAAGTAATCCGCGATCAAGGTGATCTGGCCCATGTCCAGCACCACCACCTGTTCCCCTTTGTGTTCGACCAAGGTGCGCCGAACGGCTTCCGCCCAGTTCAAAGCTTGGTTGATAATGGGATCCTCCTCCTTATCCTTGGGCTTGTATCTCCATCATCGCTTGCACGGTGTTCGGATGCAAGCTCAAATGGCGACTTAGGGTATAGGTCCAGGTGTCCTGAAGCACGGCCCGGTACCCCTGTTCCAGGTCCTCTAGCGCCAGCTCGAAGAGCTGCGGGCGATGGGCATAGGATCGTCCTGGCTCGACGGCGTCCGCCACAAAGAGTGCCTTGGCCATCCTCGTCATACCGGCACCAGCCGTCGTATGCAGCCGAATGGCCTGCCACACCGAACCGTCGCCCAGGCCCGCCTCCTCAAACCACTTCGCTGCGATGGGGCCGTGCAGCAAAAGAGGTTCCTTACGTTCAGCTTCCCGGATGGGCACGCCCAAGCGCTCCGCTTCTAGGGTAAGATTTGGGCGGCGGAACTCTCGGGCCAGGTCATGGCCAAATCCCGCCCACCGAGACAGTTCCACATCCAACCGGTGGCGCCTTGCCAATTCCTCCATGACGCTGACCACACGCATGATATGACCCTGTCGATGCTCTGTGAGTTGCTCAAATCGGTCCACTAACGTTAAGACTTGAGAGGTCACCGATCTTCCCTCTTCCGTGGCATGCAAAAAAGGGCCGAGGGGCCCTCTTTGCATGCCATTAATATCGGTTCTGACGGGGCCTCGCCTCGTTAACGATGATATCCCGGCCGCTCAACTGCGTCCCGTTCATCGCTTCTACTGCGGGTTCCACGTCTTCATCTTGCACTTCGACGAAGCCAAATCCCCGTGACCGACCCGTCTCCCGATCCGTGATAATCCTCGCTCCCACCACTTGGGCGTGCGCGCTGAACGCTTGAGCAAGTTCTTCTTCGGTCATCGACCACGGTAAGTTTCCAACGTACAGCGTCTTTGACAACTCTCCACCTCCCTGGGGAACTATCCCTACGCTACCTGGTCAGGGACCCAGGCAACCGACACATCCATCTAAATCCGAAACAAGGACGTAGATAAGGCCGTGAAGCCGGGAAACCTCTGACAATAGTATGAGCACTTGACCTACACCTATATGTATGCAACTTGGCTCACGAAGGCGCATACAGGTGCTGTTTGGCAATGTATTGCTCCACGGCTTCCGGCACCAAGTATTTAATGGACAGGCCTTGGCGCAACCTTTCGCGGATGTCACTAGATGAAATCGCCAGCGCCGGAACCTCCAACTGGTGGACGCGGTGGTTGGCCGCATCACCAGCAATAACCCCTTCCAGCGCCTTAAGCCGGGACAGCGAATACCCTGGCCTGCTGGCGGCAATCATGTGGGCATACGACAAAATCCTGTCCGGCGTATGCCACGATGCAATCTCTAAGATCGCATCGGCACCGGTGATGAAGTACCATGCGGTGGCCGCGTCCAAGTTGTAAAAGTACTTGAGTGTATCGCTGGTGTATGAAGGGCCGTCGCGATCAATTTCAACCTGGGAGATTTCAAAATGTACGTTCGGGGCGATGGCTAGGAAGGTCATTAGGTAGCGATGGTTGGCGTCAGCGACATACTTATCCGACTTATGAGGCGGCTGACCCGCTGGGATAAACACCACCCGGTCCAAGTGAAACGCGTCCCGAGCGGCCTCCGCCGTGACCAAGTGACCATAATGAATCGGGTTAAAGGTTCCCCCCATGAGCCCTACGGCTCGACGTACTTTACCCATTGGGCAGGTATTCGCTGTTGTTGCGCCAAATCCTGCTTGCCCTTGAAATTTCTCGATGCGTTCTCAAATCTGCGACTCCACCATCAGGTCGCCCTCTTTCCATAACAATTGCCCTTCGCCTATGAGGATCCTGGTGTCCGTGTCGATGCTGCGTTTGCGCAAGAGTTGGGGAACTCCCCGTCTACGCAGATATTCGGCAAAGTACTCTTCGGCCTCGGGGTTGCCCCAGTAGGTCATGGCAGCCCGTTCTTCCACGTCGCCCACCAAGTGAACCCCATCCTCTTCGACCACCACATCGAACCCATGCACCTGGGGTTTCAGCTGCGAGGGCACCATCCCCGCATGCTTAAGCTTGGGCGTGCGGTCCAAAATATCCCGAACCACCCACATCAAGGCGTCAATGCCACTACCCGTCACCGAGGATATGGCATAGACGGGAGCGGGGGCTACCGCCGCTTCAAGCGCCCGGAGCTCTTCACGGCTGCCTAACAGGTCCAACTTGGTCGCCACCACCAAACGGGGACGGTCGGCCAATTCGGGCGAGAAGGTCCTTAACTCGTGTTCGATGATATGGTAGTCGTTGACGGGATCGCGGGTGGTCATGGGATCCATGTCCACCAGGTGAACCAGCACCCGCGTCCGCTTGAGATGGCGCAAAAAGGCATGACCTAAGCCTAGCCCCGTATGGGCCCCCTCAATGAGACCTGGCACGTCGGCCATGACAAACGATTCACCATAACCCCCAACCACTCCCAAATTGGGCACCAGGGTGGTAAAGGGATAGTCCGCAAT
>JAKAAL010000592.1 GCA_021802375.1 Bacillota bacterium
GGAAGCCGCGTTCGTCTTGCCACTGGCCGCATGAACAATTGACCATAAGTTTTTTGGAATGAATTGCTGGAAGTCCGCTGCAGGCATGATGTTGTTGTTGTTCAGGATCTGTTGCAAGAGGAAAAGCTTGCTATACAGGTACTTCGGATTTTTATAAAAGACGATCGTGTGCGGGTTGAGGACCTTCATGCCCGTGAGTCTCCAGTTTTGAGCGTTTTGGGCAATGAACTGCATCTCAAAGGTGACATACACGTCATTGGCGGTCACAGGTGTTCCATTAGACCATTTGGCTTGCGGATTGAGATGAACCGTTACTTGATTGCCGTTGGCGGCCACGGACCAGCTTTTGGCCAGCACTGGCCAATAGGCGTAGTTTCCAGTGTACTTGTAGATGGCTAAGGGAGCATAAGCGATCCCATCTTGTACGATGTTGCCATTGGCTTGAGGCATAGGGTTCACAATCCCGTTGGTGGCCCAGCCCCCAGCATAGGCGATGGAAGCTCCGCTGGTTTGTGCCGCAGCAATCCCTGTCATCGGCAGAGAGAAGGCCAGGGCTGATCCTAGGGCCAATAGAGTCTTCGCGCTGCGCTTGGAAAACGTCATCACGTAAAACCTCCTTGGGCAAATATCAATCGTCCACCATCAGCAAAGATAGGCAAGACAGGAAGATGGTTTAGTATTGTATTATTAAATATCATCTTATAAGATTAGGCTGTCAATATGTTCCTGGAATTAAATCTTTCAGGGAAGAGGTCGGCGAGGTTGGGACAAGAGGCAATAAAATATTATGATGTATCCAGGGCGGACGAGACTGGTGGGACGTGATGGCTAATCGGAGAGTCTTATATCAAACGGTATATCGTCATCTCAAGCAGCAAATTGAATCTGGCCAACTGCAGGCCGGGGAAAAACTGGCCACCGAACGCGAGATTATGGAAACGTTTGGGGTAAGCCGGGTCACCACCACCAGAGCCCTGCAACTTTTGCAGTCGGAAAAACTCATCGTTCGTCAGCCCGGGCGAGGGTCTTATGTTGCGCATGAGGACGAGTCGGATTTGCGCGCCGACCCCATGCAATCCCAGGGTAGCGCGTCTGACGCCGTGGTCATCGGATTTGTGGCACCGTTCTTGCAGTATAGTTTTGGTCCATCGATTCTTGCTACTATGGAAGAAGAGGTAAACCGAAAGCACGGGGTTCTGGCCGTGATGTGCTCTTATGGCAGTCAAGCCAAGGAAGAAGACGCCATCAAACGGCTGCTAGACGTTGGGGTGAAGGGCTTAGTCGTGTTCCCGGTGAACGGGGAGTATTACAACCCGGTGATCTTGCAACTGCATTTGCAAGGGTTTCCCTTGGTGTTAGTCGACAAATTTCTTCCTGGAATTCCTCTTTCGCACGTAACCACCAATAACCGGCAGGCAGCCCAATTGCTCACGCAAGAGCTGGTCGATCTGGGACATCGCCACATCGGATACTTCTCGCCTAAACTTGATGGCACATCGACGCTTTCCGAACGACACGAAGGGTTTTTAGCTGCATTAACGGATGCCGGCATTCCCTTCTTTGCAGAATATTTTATCGAGCCGATTGGGTGGGTTAGCCCTATGGGATCACAAGATGAACGGCAGATCCAAGAACTGGAAGACTGGCTCGATAGAAATCCGCAGATCACGGCCGCATTTGCCAGTGATGACCAATTAGCTCAGTGCCTGTTGGCCGCGGTGCGACACAAGGGACTGGAGGTGCCCCAAGATTTTTCCATTGTTTGCTTTGATGGACCGCCCAGCAATTCGCTATTTTGGGCATTTACCTCCGCTCTACAAGACGAACCCGCCTTGGCTAGGCATGCGACCCGTATCGTGTTTGCCAAGCTTCAGACGGGCTCTGAACAGGAAACGGCGGCGGTTGAGGTCCCGGCCAAAATTCACCGGGGACAATCTACAGCCACCGTGCCCACATCGAGGCCATTGGCTTGTAGTCCTGGCAACAATATCCTCGATGAAGAGGCTTGACCTGAAAGCTAGTGACTTTATGCCCCGGATGGATGCTACGTCTTCCAGGCATTATTGGGCTAGTCAGGCGACCCAAAATTAGCGAAGATGGAGTTGGGGATTTGATTCACGCAATACGAGTGGACATTAAGGGAGGGCGCCATTGATGATTCGATTGGCCATGGCAAGTTTTTGGCACGTGCATGCGCGCGACTATGCCAAGCAGGTGATGGAGCACCCCGACACCGAAGTGGCGGCAGTCTGGGATGAAGATAGTGAGCGAGGCCGAGCAGAAGCCGAGCGACTTGGCGTGCCGTTTTTTGATTCACTTTCGACGTTGCTGGCCAAGGGAAATATTGAGGGCGTGGTCGTCGATGCGCCGACGAATATGCATCGGGCCATCTTGACCCAGATTGCTGGTGCCAAAAAACATATCTTTACCGAGAAAGTGGTGGCCGCTAGCGTCGAGGATTGCCAGGCCATATTACACGCAGTGGAAGCGAATCAGGTGGTCATGGTGGTCTCTTTGCCGCGTCTTTATCATGGCTATACCGTTACCTTGAGGCAAATCGTCGCCCAGGGGCTTTTGGGAGAGCTTAGTGTGGTGCGGACGCGACTCAGCCACAATGGGGCGACGGCGGGATGGCTTCCTGATCGCTTCTTTGACGCGCAAGCGTGTCAGGGTGGAGCCCTTATCGACCTAGGTGCCCATCCCGTGTATTTAACCCGACTCTTCTTAGGGATGCCGCGTCGGGTGAGTGCTCAGTTTGGCTACATGACGGGAAAGACCGTGGAAGATAACGCCGTCGTAACATTTGAACATGCCTCAGGAGCGCTTGGCCTGGCTGAGGCGGGATTCGTGACCGAGTCCTCGCCCTTTAGCGTGGAGCTGCACGGCACCAAAGGCAGCGCCTTGTATTCGGATCGCGACCGCCAGGTTTGGCTCAAAACGACGAGCAACCGGCAGGCCCAGGCGTCAGAGTGGGTCTCGGTACCCATAGCCGAGGACGAACCCACCGCCTTTGCGCGATTTGTCCAACGCATCCAATCCGGAGGTCAGGAAAGCGAAAACCTTGAGCTGGCGCGGGACTTAAGCCGGTTGATGGAAGCCGCATACCGTTCAGCAAATCTTGGCCAAGCCGTAGCGTTAGATTAAAGACGCCCAGGCTAGGCGTTATATCTGCACAATTATTTGAGGATGAAAGTGGGGCACAAAGCATGAGCAAAAAGCGGGTCGTACGCATTGGAATCGTGGGGTGTGGGGGAATTGCCAATGGCAAGCACCTTCCTACTTTAAGTAAGTTTGACGAAGTGGAACTGGTCGCTTTCTGCGACCTGGTGGAAGAGCGGGCCGAGGCTGCCCGGGCGCAATACGGAACGGCCGACTCCAAAGTCTATGTCGATTATCGTCAGTTGTTAGCTGATCCATCGATTGAAGTGGTCCACGTGCTGACGCCAAACATCAGCCATAGCGAAATCGCCATTGCTGCCATGGAAGCTGGCAAACATGTGATGTCGGAGAAGCCCATGGCCAAAACCGCGGCCATGGCTCGGGCGATGGTGGAAGCCGCCCGGCGCACGGGCCGAAAGCTGACGGTGGGCTATGACAATCGCTTTCGCGCCGACAGCCAAATGCTCTATCGTCTCTGTCGGCGGGGGGATCTTGGCGAAATTTATTATGGCCGGGCCCTTGCTGTCCGACGGCGCATGGTGCCCACCTGGGGGGTCTTTTTAGACGAAGACAAGCAAGGCGGCGGGCCGCTCATCGATATTGGCACTCACGCCTTGGATTTGACGCTATGGCTCATGGACAACTATCGTCCTAAAATGGTGGTGGGGACCACGTACCACAAGCTTTCCAGCCAAGCCAACGCTGCCAATGCTTGGGGATCTTGGGATCCGGCCAAGTTTACTGTAGAAGACTCGGCCATGGGCTTTGTGGTGATGGAAGATGGCGCCTCCGTGGCGATTGAGTCGAGCTGGGCCCTTAACACTCGCCTGGTGGACGAAGCCAAGGCCGTGTTATGCGGCACCAAAGCAGGGGCGGACATGTTAGATGGCCTTCACGTCAATGGAGAAGATTTGAGC
>JAKAAL010000593.1 GCA_021802375.1 Bacillota bacterium
GAAGCGCGCTAACAATCTCGCCGAGTCGTTTCGTTTTGCTTTTCAAGGTCTTCTGTATGCGCTGAGGACCCAACGCAACATGAGGTTACACTTCTTTACCGCTACCCTGGTGATGGTATTAGGGTGGACGATGCAATTGCCACGACGTGAGTTCATTGCCGTACTGACCGCCATTATGGTGGTCATGGTAGCGGAGATGGTCAATACCGCGATCGAAGCCGCGGTGGACTTAGCGAGTCCCTCTCTCCATCCTTTAGCCCAAACCGCGAAAGATGTGGCGGCGGGAGCCGTGTTGTTGGCCGCCATCGGAGCCCTTTTCTTGGGGATTTGGGTTTTTCTTCCGCGTCTTAGCCGGATCGCACCGGACTTTATGGTACGATGGAACCACACCCCTGGCGTCACCGTGGTGGTGCTAGCGGGGTTGGTCGCGGTGTTGGGATTAGTACTGTGGATCCCCAAATCACAACGCGTCCGACGAAGGAGGCCCGAACAGAGCCAGTGAAGCACATCCCTTGGGGGCCCATCGCGTTTTTGGTGGTAATGGTGGGCGTGTCTGCATTGTATTCGATGGCGGAGACCGCCATGATGGCCTTGTCGCGCAGTAAGGTTCGGCAGCTAGCCGAAGCAGGTAATTCACAGGCGCATTGGTTAGAACGGCTCATTCGCGAACCGAATCGGTTGTTGAGTACGGTGTTGGTAGGCAATAACTTAGCCAACATCATTGCGTCGACTGTGGCAGCCGCTTTGTTTATCCAATATTTTGGCAGCAATGGCATTACGATTTCTACTGTTGTAATGACCCTGGCAATTTTGCTGGCTGCAGAGATTACGCCGAAAACCTTTGCCGCGCACAACCCGGAGCGGGTCGCGGTGCGTTTGGCACCATTTTTGGAGGTGTCCGCTCGAATTTTTGCGCCGATTGTCAAAGTCCTCACCTGGATTGGAGTCGGTTTTATTCGGATTCTCGGAGGTAAAGCCGAAGGGGGCCGTATTATTACCGAGGAAGAGATCCGGACCATGGTCGAAGTGGGTGAGGAAGAAGGGCTTCTCGAAGCCGGTGAACGGCAAATGATTCAGGGTATATTTGATCTAGGGGATACCGTGGTCCGAGAAGTCATGGTGCCACGCATTGATGTACAAGCGCTCCCTTCAACGGCAACGCTGACTGAAGCCTGGGATGCGGTGATTCAATGGGGGCATTCGCGGCTTCCGGTGTTCCGCACGACCGTGGACGACGTCATCGGCGTACTCTATGCACGCGATATCCTGCTGTACATTCGGGAACGGCCATCGGGAACACCGGTCCAGGAGTTGGTGCGCCCGGTCCAGTATGTGCCTGAAACCAAGAAAGTGGATGAATTGCTGGCGGACTTTCGCCATCGTCGGGCCCACATTGCGGTGGTGTTGGACGAGTATGGGGGGGACGGCGGGTATCGTCACCATTGAGGATCTTCTCGAAGAAATTGTTGGGGAAATCCAGGATGAATATGATGCCGAAGAACTCTCGATTCGGTTTATCGACGACCAGACTGTGGATGTTGAGGGATTGTTCTCGTTAGATGAAATCAACGAAATCTTTGATTCAGAACTCCCGAACGAAGATTTTGATACCATCGGCGGGTTGATTTTGCATTTGCTGGGTCGAGCTCCGGTGGAAGCGGAGATGGTGACTCTGGATGGCTTCGAATTTACCGTGACCAAGGTCACGGGACGTCGCGTCACACGTGTTTTGATTCATCGTAAGCAAGAGACCGTAGACGGGGTATCATAAATTGGGTTTCTTCGGTAATCCTAGCTCTAGAGCAAAGAGGAGGCCGACTCCCGTGGTGGATGAGGCAGCATTGATTCAAGCGGCAGTAGAGGTTCGTCAAAAGTCTTACAGTCCCTACTCCCGTTTTGCGGTGGGGGCGGCCTTATGGTGCGAAGATGGGTCGATTGTGGCGGGCTGCAACGTGGAAAATGGGAGCTTTCCCTTAAGCTTATGTGCAGAACGGGCGGCTGTTGCGACGGCGGTTGGCCTCGGCCATCGCCGTTTTGTGGCGGTTGCCATCGTAGCCGGCGATGCACCGGTGACACCCTGTGGTGGATGCCGCCAAGTCCTCTTAGAATTCGGCGATATGGATGTAATTTGTATCTCGGCAGGGGATCACAGCCGTGTGGATCGGTATCGGCTACGTGATCTGTTGCCTCATGGCTTTGACTTGGAGGAATTGCGGTGAGTTATCGGTCTGGTTTTGTGGCGTTGTTAGGTCGACCCAACGTGGGGAAGTCCACCTTGTTAAACGCGCTGTTAGGGCGCAAGATTGCGATTACCACCGATAAGCCTCAAACCACCCGAAATCGAATACAAGGCATCTTGCATCGACCCGATGCCCAATTGGTGCTGGTGGACACACCCGGAGTCCATAAGGCGCACAATCTCTTAGGGCAACGTATGGTAAAAGCATCTAAGCGCGTGGCTGGCGATGTCGACCTCTTGTGGCACATCGTCGATATTTCCAAACCTCCGAAAGAAGAAGATCAGTGGGTCGCCGCGATGTGCCAAAAAACAGGCCTCCCCACCTGGTTGATAGGAAACAAAGGAGACTTGGTGGAACATCTTGAGGGCCGTTTGGATCCTTATTTGGCTTTGATGCCGTATGCGGCACACTTCGTGATTTCAGCGACCGAGGAGATGGGGATCACGGCCTTAGTGGACCAGGCGCTAGACGGATTGCCTGAGGGCGATCCGTACTTTCCGCCGGACATGGTCACAGATCAAAGTGAAGACTTTTATGTGGGGGAAATTATTCGCGAAAAGGCATTGGAACTGACCCGGGAGGAAATTCCGCATTCCCTTGCGGTGGTGGTGGAAGAACGGACCGCCCGTTCTGAAGACTTAACCTATGTGCGGGCCACCTTATACGTAGAGCGTCCCACGCAAAAGGCTATCGTCATTGGCCAAAAGGGCCAGATGCTGAAAGAAATAGGGAAGGTCGCTCGCCATGACCTAGAAGAATACTACGGGCATCGGGTGTTTATCGAGTTGTGGGTGAAAGTGCGCCCGAGATGGCGGAGCCAAGAGCAATGGCTTACCCGCTTGGGCTATCGGGATCCGGAGAAACCTTAATGGCGCAATATCAAGAAGCGGCGATTATCCTAAAGTCGCGGCCCTACCGTGAATCTGACAGTCTCCTGACCCTTTTTGGTCAAACCCATGGTAAAACGGGAGCCATTGCCAAGGGGGTCCGCAAACCCAAAAGCAAACTCCAGGCGGGGCTCTTCCCGCTTTCGTATGTGATGGTTGAACTGTATCAGGGACGAGCATCGATGGTCACCGTGATGGGTGCGGATATCGTTCAGGGATTCGGGAGGATGCGCGGGGATCTGACGGCATTGAGTTGGGGCATGGTTTTGGCCGATATTGTAGACGGGCTCTGGTCGGATCACGATGCGTCACCCGAGACATTTCAGTGGTTAATTGTGGGATTTGAGGCTTTGAGTCAAGGGAAGGACCCGGCTACCGTGGGCATGACGGTGGCATGGCGGTGTCTTGAAATTGCGGGCTATGCACCCGAATGGGGGCACTGTCGGGATTGCGGTCAGGCCATCGGACATAGTGGGCCGATTGCGCTCTCAGTCCAGGAGGGACAAGCACAGTGTAAGGACTGTGCATCCGCTAAAGACGGCTTCACGATTTCTTTAGGAAGCTTTAAGACGTGGCAGCAGTGGATGACGCTGAATCCGTCTCGCCTCGGAGCTATCGAAGCGCACGGGGTGGTGTACCGAGAATTATTCGATCTTCTTGACCGTTATGTGGTGGCACAGGTAGGCCGCCGGCCGCGGTCCTTAAGTTTTATTCAAAGCTTGGTGACCTTATCGAATGAAGAATAGGGAAGGGGGATGACCAGGTGAAGACGTTACAAGATATTGTGGGCGACCTGAAAACCTATTGGAAGAACCAAGGCGTCCTGATCGCGGAACCCTATGACATAGAAATGGGCGCTGGGACCATGAATCCCCTCACCTTCTTTCGGAGGTTTGGAAATATCGACGATGTGCCACAAGAGGTCGACATCGCCAGCCACGCGCT
>JAKAAL010000594.1 GCA_021802375.1 Bacillota bacterium
TGGGGAGAAAGCAAGACTAAATTGACTAAAGAGTACAGTTCGGTGAGTTGATTCTCCATGGGGGTGGCGGTCAAGAGCAATAAAAACCGCGACTGGAGCCCGGCTACAAGCTGATAGTTTTGGGTACGCGTGTTCTTCAGATGATGGGCTTCGTCTACGATCACTAAGTCCCACTGGACATATTGCAATTGCTGCATCAAAGGGGGGCGCTTGGCCGTATCGATGGATAGCACCCACAGCCATCCTGGCTCTTTGGGACCCTTGTGAGCAACCCAACCGAACTTATTCTGAAGTTCCTCCACCCACTGCGTGGCAAGTCCGGCCGGCACTAATATTAGCACATTCCGAATATCTTCCTGTTCTCTTAGCTCAGCCGTCACCAATCCCGCTTCGATCGTCTTTCCTAACCCCACTTCGTCCGCTAATATCGCCCGTCCCTCTAAGGCGTTCACCACTTTGAGTACACTGGCAACTTGGTAGTCATGCAAGTCAAGCCCTTTTTGAACATGACCGACCAAGGCCGGCCACGCTTTTAATTGGCGGGCCAGCGCCAAGGCGGCTGGATCGATATGGCCCATCGCGCTTATCCTCCCTCCTTTCGAAAACCGTGACGCATAGCCACGCTCACCAAATCCACGGGCGGCCCTTGCCAACAAAACAGATTCCCGTGTTTTTGCAACTGAATTCGGATGCGCTCCATGGTCCAATATTCGGGAGGATGGGAGGCTTGTTCCCATGTGATGGGGGCTGATACACTGGCCCCGGGCGTGGCCCGAAGACTATAGGCCATCACGGTGGTGCGAGCCCGACCGTTTTGTAGATAATCCAGATAGACGCGGGGACCACGATCGCGTTTCAAACGGTCAACCGTGGCCCGATCCGGAATGGTATCGGCCACCAGGGTAGACCATTGCTTTAAAATCGCCATGGCCACCGTCCAATTTACGGGCAACACTCTCATATAAAAGTGCAATCCCCGTTGTCCTGACGTCTTCATTAAATAGCCCACCCCCATCAGTTCCAGCAACTGCTTAAACACGGTCCCGACCTCCAAGACTTCTTCCCACCCGGCTGGAGGATTGGGGTCTAAATCCAACACCACCCAACTGTGTTGGCCGGGATGGTCCAGGGACCCCAACGGTGCATGCCATTCTAAAGCCCCTTGGCCAACCCAGAACAATAATTCTTCCGCGTGGGACAGGGTTAACGGCACCCCGGGCGAGGGGTGTTTTTGATAGAACATGGGCCCTTGAATTCCATGGGGCCAGCGTTTGACCGTTAAGGCACGGCCTTCGGCTTGTTGCAACAGATAGGGTGCCACTTCGGCATAGTAACTAACCACCTCCCCCCGGGTAATCCCCATTTTCGGATAGAGGATCCGTTCCGGATGGGGGATCCTCAGGCCACGGGCAAGCTTGATGGGACTGGCCCCACCGTCGGATGCGCGCATGACGTAATTGCCCCTCCCTGGTCCGGTCTCGATAGCTTAGTTCGACCGCCATCGCTCTGGGATCATCCGAAAGCCGACCGCTCCGACCGTCTCCCTGCCAGGCTTTTGGGGCTCTGACCCGGGCCACGGTGTGCCAGCCGTTATGACTCGGTTCGGCAATAGTCCAATACCAACTGCCATCTTGACTTTGGCTGGCGTTTACGACCCAAAACCACCCCGTCTGATAGACCAGGAACTTTTGCCACAATGGCGAGCGGCGCCCAGACAAATAGGGACTATCCCGACGTTTGGCCATGACCCCCTCTAGTTCCATGTCCCGGGCGGCCGCCAAGAAATCGCGGCCCCTTTCGATAACGCCATCTTGGACGACAATCTGTCCGAAAGAGTTCACGTTTCGTCGCAATATCTCGTGCCGCGCCACCCAGGGTTCATGCATGATCCACCGCCCTCCCTGGTACAGACAGTCAAACACCATCAGAAAATAAGTGGCGGCCGTTCGGCTCTGCAAAGCGGTAAAGCTCGGCCGGCCATCCTCCCAGGCTATAAGCTCGGCATCGAGAACAATGCCGGGCGGTAGCATCTCTTGGGCGGCCCTAAGGCTCGGAAACCAGGTGAGAAGGTCTTGACCACGGCGCGAATAAATATGAAATTGGTCTCCAATGCTAATCAAGGCCCGATAGCCATCCCATTTGGTCTCAAACCACCAGCCATTTCCCGAAAATACCTGGTCCGCCGTAACTGCCAACATGGGCGCGACAAAATCCCCCGGTTCCACTAGGACTCGGTTCCCGTTCCATGGTGACGCTGGGCTATCACCGACTGTTTGAGCTTTTCCATGAGATCCAGGACCTCACGGTTGGCTTGGGCTTTTGGCATCTCGGCAGTTGGCGTTAAGGCTTCAATCTCCTCAAGGCGTTCGCGCCGCGACAGATTGGGATATTCCGACGGATCAAACGGCTCCGCCATTTGATTAATCAGGCTCTTGGCCATTTCCAGCTCCCGGTCCTGTGGTTTGGGAGAACCCCTGCCCATCCATACACCTTCTTGGCGTAAACTTTCCGGATAGTACATCCGGTGTAGCATCAGAGTGTCCGGGTTATAGGACCGTACGACGGCTAGCGAGCGTCGGGTGCGCAGCCTCATGTCGGCCAAAGCCACCCGCTCCATCTCCCGCAGTGCTTGATTGAGCAACGCATAAGCTTTTTGTCCGCCGGGGCCTGGCCTAAGCCAGTAGGATGTCTCCCAAAATACGGGATCGATGTCTTTTAGCGCGGGAAAATTAAGAATGGTGATAGTGTGATCCCCCGTTGTCGGCGGTTCCTCTTGGTGGAGCACCACATACCGACCATCCCCCAAGGGTGCGCCCGTCACGATGTCCTGGCTCGACACGCGGGTCTCACACACCGGACAATACTTTTGATACTGGATCCGCGATTTACAGGCTTGGTGGATCCAATGGGTGGTCACGCGTTCACTTTCCATGGCCTTATAGACCTGAATCGGTATGGAGACCAACCCAAACCCGATAACGCCTTTAAAAAGACTCCGCATCTATACGGTAGCTGGATCTAATAGGGTGCTACGATGAGACTTTTTTGGGGAAGTATCACGCTCTTTCCACATCCCCTGTAGCTGATCAATAAGCTGCGGAACGTTATTGGCCAGGGATTCCCAAATGTCGCCCTTGTCAGTCGACAAAAGCCTGACGTTGTCCCCTTGGACCACCAAAAATCCTACAGGATGTACGGTAACACCTGCACCGCTGCCCCCTCCAAATGGGTGCCCAGCCTCGCTCGTGCTGCGGTTCCAATACTCGCCTCCTCCAGCGGCAAACCCAAACGAGACGCGCGATACAGGAATAATTGTACCGCCATCGGGAGTTTGAACAGGGCTGCCCACCACAGTATTCACGTCAATCATCCCTTTAATCGACTCCATCGCTGTTTTCATCAGATGTTCAATCGGGTGCCCTGAGCTATTAGATGTTGATGGCCGCGTGTCCTGGATCTCCATTTTTTCTTTGTCCTCCCCCTTTGGTGTGACTCAAGGTCGACACCACTGCCAGGATAATATCGGAGGCGCGGACCAGAATTATACTGGTAAAATTCAAGTCTAAGACGGGACCGTCCCAAACCGGCTCAACCACCCAACTGGGTGCCAAGACTGCGCGTGGTGCAATCCGAACCTGAACCCACCATGCCAACACCTCATCTAAATATCCCACCAGCAGGGCAGTCTTGGCAGCATCCCCGATCCCGATACGGCATGCCAAATCAAAGCGGGTCACCCGAATGCGCCGCCATAAACTGTCAGTCAGTTCGTCAAACCGGCGAAGGGCCCATATCGCGCGATGTATAACCGCCATCGACAGTTTAAATCGAGGCGGTGGCGGAGAATCCACCTCGGGGGCTCTAGCCGGGAGTTGCCAGCTCATCTCTTTGTGTAAGCCCGTAAACTTAACGTTCACGGTTAATACCATGGTCAAATTTTGCACACAAACCTCGAGTCTCAGTATCAATGGCGAAAGCACCAGCCAGCCCACCAAAAGGCCGACGACCCCGAGTATAGCGACACCAGACCAGCCCAACCAGCCACCCCCTGGCCTCAGGGT
>JAKAAL010000595.1 GCA_021802375.1 Bacillota bacterium
CCGATCTTTTTTTAATTGAGATTTTTCATCTTGACAGGAAACCACGATCCCAGTGGGCAGGTGGGTGATGCGAACCGCCGACTCGGTTTTGTTGACATGTTGTCCCCCCGCGCCGCTCGATCGCATGGTATCGATGCGCAAATCGTCAGGATCCACCTCCACATCCACCTCTTCCGCTTCGGGCATCACCGCGACCGTCACCGTGGAGGTGTGGATGCGGCCTTGAGCCTCGGTCACGGGGACACGTTGTACGCGATGCACGCCCCGTTCGAACTTCAAACGGCTAAAGGCCCCGTATCCTTCAATCATGAAAATGATTTCTTTAAATCCTCCAATATCCGTCGGATTCGACGACAAGATCTCCGTCTTCCACTGCTGGCGCTCGGCATAGCGAGCGTACATGCGATAGAGTGAGGCCGCAAACAAAGCGGCTTCGTCGCCGCCTGCACCGCCACGAATTTCCACGATGACGTTCTTCTCGTCGTTCGCGTCCCGAGGCCGCAACAACAAAACGAGCTCCCCTTCAAGCCGATCCGCATCGAGTTTAAATTGGTTCATTTCCTCCGTCGCCCAAAGTCTCGTCTCTTCATCACCTTGACGCGCCAAATCCTTCACGGTGTCAATCTCGGTTAGAATTTCTCGATATCTCTGGTAGGTCAGCACGAGAGCTTCCCACTTGGCCATCTCTTGTCCAATGCGACGCATGCGATCGGGATCGCTTGCCACCTCCGGTTGCGACAGTTCTTCACCGAGAGCCTCATAGTGCGAACCAATTTCCTCGAGTCGTTGTCTTATGGTTTCGTCCATCGCCACCATTCCCCTGTCCTTCTCTTACTAAAAAAAACAGAGCCTTAGGCTCTGTTTTACTCCCTTTATTGGAGCCCGTAGCGCCGTTTGAATCGTTCCACTCGGCCCGCCGTATCAACAATACGCTGTTGTCCCGTGTATAACGGGTGGCACTTGCCACAGACCTCGATGCGCAAATCCGACCGAGTCGAGCCGACCCGATACACCGCCCCACAGGAACAGGTTACCGTGGTACGCGCATACTTAGGATGAATATCTGCCTTCACGCCGTCACCTTCTCTCATGCACGAATTCCCGAATTCGGTTCATATGCCTTACCTAGTGTAGCAAAAATCACAAACTAATCAAGAGTCCCCCACCCGGTGGATCTTTGCCCCTGACATCCCTTTGCCCGGGTAGACGCTTTGCCGATCCGGGGTGGTCGACTAAGGCTTAAGGCTGCTTACCGCCTCTAGCACCTGATCAACATGCCCGTCGACTTGGGTGACGTGAAAAATCTTCCGAACTTTGCCTGTCTTGTCGATCACAAACGTCGTCCGCTTCGCATAGGTTCCCTTTTCGTTTAAGATTCCCAACTGCCGAGAAAGCGTGCGGTCCGTATCGGATAATAATGGGAAGTGCAAGCCACAGGCCGCACTGAATGACTCGTGATCCGATTTGGGGTCAACACTCACCCCCACCACCACCGTGTCGTACTCGCCAAATTGCTCTAGCTTGCGATCAAAATCGATAGCCTCACGGGTACAGCCTGGGGTAAGATCCTTGGGATAAAAATATAAGACCACATTTTTTTGCCCTCGATACCCACTGAGACTAAAGGCTTGTCCTTGATGCGTTTGGGTGTTCAGGTCTGGAAACTGCTCTCCCTCGTTAAGTCCCATTAATACCATCTCCTCGTATCCGCTTGGCACCGAAAAATCATGTCCCCCATATTTTAACACAGGCTCTCAATCAGGGCGGACGTCACTTCGAGGCAAGATCAAGACCACCAAGGCCCCGCCCTCAGGATGATTAGAGACCCGAACCTGGCCCCCGTGTTCCTCGACCACATCCGCCACGATCGACAGTCCCAGGCCGCTGGAATCACTTCGCGACGGGTCTCCCGTGACAAACCGATCCAGAACCTTGGGAAGAATCTCGGTGGAGATGCCCGGGCCATGATCACGCACCGAGACCAGAACCTCTTTGGCATCCGACCGAGCTTGCACCTCAACCACCGAACCCCGCGGAGCCCATTTGATGGCATTGTCGAGCACGTTCATGAGAGCCTCGACCAGATGGTCGAGAACCCCGGTGACGAAGGCATCTTCTTCGGTGGGGACCCAGGCCAAGGTCACCTCCTTGGCCCCTGCCACCGGTCCTAACCGCTCTAGGGTATCTTTAATCCAAGCGTTAATCGGCAAGGGATATTTGGGCGCGGTTCCGCTTTGAATTCGGGTCGCATCTAATAAACGGTTCACCAGACGCTGTAGCCGTAGCGTTTCTTCGAGGGCAATGTTCACCGCTCTAGCCTGGGCCGGTCCATCGACCACTCCATCGCGAATCGCTTCTAAAAACCCCCGAATCGAGGTAAGCGGCGTTCTCAGGTCGTGGGTAACATGTCCTAACAAAGCATCCCGTTTAGCCTTCTCCTGCTCCAGACTGACCATTTGGTGGTGAATCCGTTCTTGCATCCGGTTGAACTCTCTGGCTAATTCTTCGACCTCAAGCGATCCCTGAAGTTCGATAGGCTCGCGCCAGCGATCGGGTCCCATCTCGGAGACGCTTTGGCGCAGGGAAACCAAGGGCCAGGACAATCGCTTACTTAGCGAGTAGGCGACCAAGGCAGCCAGCACCACGGCCACTAACTCGGCCACAAACGCCAAGCTGGTCACCGACCAAGCCGTTCTGGTGGCTCCAGACAACGGAGCCTCCAGCACAAAGGCCCCGACAATCTCCTGATTTTGTACCAACGGAACCACGGCGGCGGCCAGCACCCTCGACTTACTATGCACCAGGCCTTGCCAACTCGTTCCATGGCTGGTGGCTTGCGCCAGCACGTTGGGTGGAATGACTGGGGGAAATCCCTTGGTGATCAAAAGCGCCAAGCCGCGATGGTCGTAAATCCCTAACCGGGCGCGCAAGGTGCCCTCTAGCACTTGGATGACCAACTCCGCGGGGCCCGCGTACAAGTTTCCCTGGACTACGTCGACGGCCACCGGCGACATTTCCACTGCTCTCGTCATTAGCGTATGGAATTGGTCGTTGATGAGATAACGCCGCACCGTCAACCCCGTAATTCCCAACGCCACTACCATAACAATGAGAGCCACCAAGACATGACTCACGACTAGGCGCACTGAAATTCTTTGCCAAAACCGCCGCACCCAGTCTAAAATCTTCACGGACTCAGATCGTTGGCGTCGCCACTCCAGGCTGCACTGGGGTTAAAGCGATATCCAAGTCCCCACACCGTCTCCAGATATTTATCAGGTCCATGATGCTTTTGCAATTTATGGCGCAGCCGAGTAATATGCACATCGACCGTTCGCCCATCTCCAAAAAAGTCGATTCCCCAGACCCGGTCCAATAGTTGGTTTCTCTCGAATACCTGCTGAGGGTGACACGCCAAGAACCAGAGCAGTTCGAATTCTTTTGGGGTTAGCGCAATCTCCTGACCATCCACCGTGGCCCGATGAATTTTGGGGTCGATGATTAAAGGGCCAAACACCAAGGAGGGTTCCTGGCCCTGAGGGATCACTAAGGAGGCCCGGCGCAATATCGCCTTGATGCGCGCCGTCATTTCTTTAGGACTAAAGGGTTTGGTGAGATAATCGTCGGCCCCCATCTCCAGGCCGGCGATGCGGTCAGCTTCATCACCGACGGCGGTCAGCATCATGACGGGAAGCCATGTCGACTGCTGGCGAATGCGACCCAGCACCTCCCAGCCGTCCATCCCCGGCAGCATCACGTCGAGCACAACCAAATCCGGACGATCGCGTTCCACCAATGCCAACCCCTGGTCGCCATCGCCAGCTTGGCTGACCCGAAATCCCGCATTGACGAGGTATAACGCACATAGTTCACGAATGTGGGCGTCGTCGTCGACGACCAGGACGGACCCCTCTCCCCCCGAACCACCACTCACTAGTTGGCTCCCTGAGAGGCAATAAACATCTTAAAGAACTCCCCATTGGAACGCGTGCGTTTAAGGTTTTGCAAGAGCAGTTCGGTGGCTTCTTGGTTGCCCATGCCATTGCCAAAAACGA
>JAKAAL010000596.1 GCA_021802375.1 Bacillota bacterium
AATTGCCCCAATTCGCCTCGTTGCAACCCCTTAAATGCTGTAGCAATGCCCCCACTAATGCCCATACTCATCACACTATTTCCCAACACAAATCCCAGAGGACGGTACCCACTATCGGTAATAAGCCAAAAGTCCATTGCTGACAGGTTGCTGGTCGCCGCACCTGCTTGACGTTGCTGTAGGCCATTCAGTTCCTTGACGACGTCATCCATCGACGTCAGGGGATTATTTCCACCAAATCCAAACGCCATTATCGTAACCTCCTATGTTCTTAGTGAGTTTTGTTGGGGATGCCCAAGCACGCTCTTACCATAGCAAGCGCCCGCACCCGTGTAAAGAACGATCCGACCCGTCTTAGAGCCACCCCATAGCCCGCGCCTTAGCCACGGCTTCCGCCCGATTCGTGACCCCTAACTTTTGAATGATCACCGAAAGATAGTTGCGAACCGTCCCGGGGGTCAGCGAGAGCGAGTGGGCCACACGCCCGATGGGGCCAAAGTCCGCTGCAGCTCGTAGCACCTCCAACTCTCGTTCCGATAAGGGATTGAATCCTTCAGCGAGAGCGTTTACGGCAAGCTCCGGATCCACAATACGAATTCCCGCTCGTATTTGCCGGAGTTGCACGGCTAGTTCGGCCACCGGCCGATCCTTTAGTAAAAAGCCTCGAGCGCCTGCTCCCAAAGCCTGTTGAAGATATCCCGGTTTGCCAAAGGTCGTCAACATGACGAGGATCAGCTCGGGATGTTGTTGGTTTAGTAGCGATGCGGCCGCCAAGCCACTCATTACGGGCATCTCAATGTCGATAAGGCAAAGATCCGGGCGGGTCCGTTCAACCAGCTCGATTAATGCCCGGCCGTCCACGGCCTGCCCGACCACGTCAATATCAGACTCCATGGCCAATAGTCTAGCGAGCGCGTCCCGTACCAACGATTGGTCTTCGGCGATAACGACCCGGATCATCGAGCGATCTCCGGCAACTGTACCCGAATACACCATCCTCCGAGCCGGCTAGATGTCCCCATTTCCATGTGGCCCCCCATGGTTTCCACCCTACGCACTATTCCTTCCAGACCAAATCCTAGCGGTTTCGTAGAATCGCAATGGCCGACACCATCATCTTCGACGCTCAACGTGACCTGGTTCTTATCGCGCAACACATCAATCACACAGTGCTCCGCCCGACTGTGCCGAATCACGTTCGTCACGGATTCCCGCAAGACCATGGCTAGCACTGGGTCAATTTCAGGCACCACAGTCGGGATGGATACCGGTACCTCAACGGCCACCTGGGCAACGGCGAGCGCCATGCGGGCTTGGCTTATCGCTTCGGTTAGTGTCAACAGATGGGTCCCTTGGACAACTTGACGAAGTTCTCTTAACGCTTGGCGAGCCAAATCTGCAATCGCAGTCATGTCGTTAGACGGAGCTTCTGGCGTACGCGCCGCCAAGTCCGCCTGAAGCACTATCGTGGAGAGCGACTGCCCTAGTACGTCATGTAGATCCTGGGTAATCCGCATGCGAGTTTCGGCCTCGGCCATCCGCCGAATCTCGGATTCGGCACGGCCGAGCTTGATGGTGACGGCGATGTATTGGTAAAATCCATACATTAAACACATAATCAGCACCGTGGGCGCGAATGTAAAGAGCGCGGTCTGCCACGAATCCCCTCGCAAGACCGTCACGCCTAATCCCACCAACACGACGGCGCTTACGAGCCCTAGAAACCAGGTCAGGTTATCCACGGCGGCCGCCACAATACCGGCGTAGACAAATAGGCTGGCAAAATCAAGATTCACACGCCACACAAGATAAGTACCGAGCGCCGCAAACGACGCCGCGGTCAACACAATGTACCGCGTCGATGGCCATTTGGTCCGGAAATAAAATGCGACATATCCCCCCACAAATGCCACCGTGCCCGCGATGCCAATCCACCGTTGGGCTATGGTGATATGGGGCGACACCATCAACTGACCAAGCGGATACACCAAATAAACGAGCCACCCTAAAGCGAACCATCGCGCTCGGCGCTGCCAGCGGTGCAAGACCTCCGGGTTCATGGAGGTCTTAGTCATGGCCGAATCCTTTCTGGTGAACGAATAGCCACACGGCTAACGCCCCAAATCCGATTGCATAAGACCCCAATACCAGTGGATGTATCCAATCAAAAGGTCCTCCTTGGAGTGTCGTCCATGCCATCGACGCCTCATGGTACGTCGGTAAGATCCGGGCAATGTCTTTGAGGCTCACGGGAAGCACCCGTAGTGGAATCCATAGACCTCCCAAAAATGAACCAGCCAAATATACGATAGATACCCCAAATCCGATGCTACTAGGTCCCATCGCGTAGGCTAAAAAGAGTCCGATGGCGGCAAATGGAATAGAACCCAACCAGATTTCGACCCCAATGGCCAACCACATGCTAAGCGGCAAGGACACATGGTTGAGCCCGATTGCCACGACAAATACGACCGCGATGCCCACCAATGTGGTTAACAGCGCCACAACGACTTTGGCCACTACGTAGCGCAATGGGGTGAGAGGGTTCGCGGCCAAATAGACGGGCCATCCGGTCTTCCGTTCCGCCGCGACCCGCGACCCTGTCGCATTTAACATCATGGCCACGGCACCAAATGTCGACATTGACACCATATAGTAGGCGGCCCAGTTAGTTCGCCCAAAGGAGCTACCGGCCGAATAGAGCCGCGTATAAAGAATGTAAAATCCCACCGGAAAGATCAAGCTAAAGATAAGATATTGCCGGTTCCGCAAGGTGCGTTGCAGATCCAAAAGGATAGCCGCTGTTAATTTTTTCATCGCTCTTGCCCTCCCTTTTGCGTACGAGTCAACTCCGTAAAGACTTCATCTAACCCGGATTCCTCGATGCCCATCTGATAGGCATGTTGCTCGAGTGCAACAACCGCGCGCAAAGTCCCATCGGAGTCATCGGTATACGCCAGAAAGTCCGTACCAGAAAGTTCAACCCGACACCTTAAGGCATGACTCAACGATGCGACATTAGAGGGAGTCCGTAGTTTGAACCGTATGCGGGGGAGCGCCATAGACGCCTTAAGCTGCTGAGCGGTGTCGAACGCGACGCGCTGACCCCGGGCCAATAGTAGAATGCGATCGGCGTATCGGTCCGTTTCATTGAGGTCATGGCTCGAAAAGATAATGGCGGTTCCCTGCTGTTTTAACTGTCCGAGACGGAGCCAAAATTCCTGCCGGGACTCTAAGTCCATTCCCTCGGTGGGCTCATCTAAAAAGAGAATCTCAGGATTTCCCGCAATGGCCATCGCGAATTCCACCCGTCTTACTTGCCCTCCAGAAAGTCGGTCGATCCGACGTCGGTAGAAGTCTCCAATCCCAGACGTCTCGATAATCGTCCCGAGTCCTAGCGGCTCGGGATGCAAGGCGCGCTGAAACCGGATCAATTCCTTCGGGGTGGCGTCGTCGGGTAGATGCGATCGTTGCAACATCACGCCGACCTTGCCTAACCTTACCGCGGCTCGCGGAGGGTGTCCCCCAAGTAAGACAAGCCCTTGGGATGCTTCCAAGAGTCCGAGACTCACGTTAATTAATGTCGATTTACCGGCCCCGTTAGGCCCTAAAATCCCTACCGCTTCTCCAGCCTGGCATTCGAAGGAAACGGCAACGAGCGCATCGTGTGACCCATAGCGTTTACTCAAGGCTTGGCAGGCTAATGCAGTTGACACCGCTCTTTCCCCCTTTTCACTGTTTATTATTGGATTCTAGTCGACAACCGACCGCGTCATCAGTCATAACCGCCATAACTTTTCTATGACATTTGTCACCCACGTCATCATGCCTTTAATCTTATATTATTTATTAATAAGTAATGATTATTAATCTTGACATTTATAATGCAACAATTTGATAATGAATTAATCACCGACCATATGAAACTACTGGAGGACCCATGAACCCTCGCGCGCTCTGGAACTTACTGCAGCAGCATCCTGACATACGTCGCCTATGGATCGCGGAAACCGCTTCAAGCTTTGGCGATTACTTCTTTTGGATCGCCATGATGT
>JAKAAL010000597.1 GCA_021802375.1 Bacillota bacterium
CGACCGGATCGAAGCTGCACCAAGAACCACCTCGGCGTCATTATAACAGGCGTCCTAATCCGCATCAATGCAACAAAAGAAGAGAGGCAAAGAGATGGCGATTCGATATGATAGCGGCTCGGAGATTTCCCTGACCGCAGTAAAGTCGTTGTGGGACAAGATTCCTTGGGCCAAGGACGAGACCTGGATACGGTGGCCGTCGCCCTCCTGAATAGCCAGCGAGTGGTCCACGCTTGGGACGGTGATCGGCTTGTAGGCACCGCCCGCATCGTGACCGACGGAGCCTATTATGCCACCCTATGGGATGTTATTGTGGATCCCAGCTATCAAGAGCAGGGAATTGGCACGAATCTCGTCGACCAAGCCATTAAGCCGTATTTAAATCGGGGGTTTTCGTTCATTGCGTTATTCGCCGCAGAAGGGAAGGAAGAGTTCTACAAACATCGAGGATTTTCCATACATCCCCGTGGCATGAAAATACACGAGCCCTTATAATTCAACCGTACGTAGACAAACCTCTCGTAGGAAGGCCGGATTCGGGTGTCGATCGAGCGCCAAGCACGCAGTAGCGTGCGCCACAACATTCGTGCATCCATTCTCAACGGCGGATTCACCATGATTTCGACCGGCATTATCGGAACCTTCGTGCCTTTATACCTGATTGATGCGCTACACGCCTCCAACCAACAAATCGCCCTCTTAAGTTCCTTGCCCGCCGTTGTCAGTGTGGCGGCCTCAGTGGCGGGGTTGATGATGATTCCCCATCTTCGACGTTATAAGACCTTCACCGTCATCAGTATGGCAGTCACCCGGTTATCGTATCTACTCTTAGCCCTTATTCCCTGGATCAGTATGGCCTGGTCACCTACATTAACCGTCGACCTCGTGGCATTAGGGAACTTTCCTCAATCGTTAGGAACTTTGGGTTGGCAAGCACTCATTGCTCAACTCATTCCCGAGCGACTCCGATCCGGATTTTTTAGTCAGCGGAATGTCATCATCACCCTAGTAGGACTCGTGGCTACCGCCATCACCGGAGGTCTTTTGCAATGGTTTAATCCCCAGTGGCTATGGCCTTACCAAGTGCTCTTCGGGCTGGCGGGAGGATTCGGCGGTGCCGAAGTCTATTATCTCGCCAAACATCGCGAACCGAGTGTCACTTCTACCGTTCCCCTTAAAGTAACGCCGGTCCATTGGAGAACCTTGCTCCGCCAAAAAGAATTCGTTCGCTATACACTGGTGTCCGCTTTTTTCAATTTTGGATGGCAACTGTCATGGCCCCTATTCACGATATTCCAGATTCGAGACGCACACGCGACCGGACTTTGGCTCGGATTATTTACTGTGGCCGCCCAGATTGGACAGATCGCCACCTTTAGGTGGTGGGGACGACAATCGACCCGGTCCGGCGGCTTAAGGACTTTGGCGTTAGCCAGCGCCGGCGTCGCAACCGTGCCGTGGTTGACCGTGCTCAGCACTAACCTCTGGTACCTTGCCGCTATTAACCTCGAAAGTGGGATCTTCTTAAGCGGCGTAAGTCTCTTGTTGTTTACACAGCTTTTAGCTCAAATCCCCCATCAAGAGCGCTCCCATTATATCGCCGCCTATAACGTCGTCTTAGGTGTTGTCGCCTTCTTGGCGCCAGAATTTGGGGTATGGTGTCTCTCTTGGCTTAACCTGGGAGGCACGATGGTCCTATCGTCAGTCTGGCGCTTTGCAGGTGCGGGCCTGTTTCTGGCGATCGCTGCGGGCCCAGGCGCTATCAGGGATGCCCGGGGCCTTTGGGGACGCGTCACCCATCGCTAGTGCGGCGCCATCGGAAGAACCGAGTCCGCTAGGATTTCCGCAAAATCCTTAACTGTAATGCGCTCTTCCTCCCCGAGCGATTGCATTCCGTCCTTCATCATCGTGAGACAAAAGGGACAGGCCGTCGCCACGGTGGTAGCCCCGGTAGCGAGCGCCTGTTGACTTCGGTTTTGATTGATTTTCTGACCCACTTTTTCTTCCATCCACATACGCCCCCCGCCAGCGCCGCAACAAAAGCTTTGCTCACGGGATCTCTCCATTTCTACCAATTGCAACCCCGGCACCGCATGGAGAACGTCACGGGGCGCATCGTAAATCTCATTATAGCGGCCGAGGTAGCACGAGTCGTGATACGTCAACGTGACTGAATTCTCGTTTTGGGGGACCAACCTTTTTTCCTGCACCAGATTCGATAGGAATTCGGCGTGGTGTACGACGTTGTAGGAGCCACCAAAATCATCATATTCGTTCTTTAAGGTGTTGAAGCAATGTGGGCACGTCGTCACAATCGTTTTAACGCCCGCTTGATTCAAGGTCTCAACGTTTTCCTGAGCCAAACTTTGGAAGAGATATTCGTTGCCCATCCTGCGTGCCGAATCACCCGTGCATTTTTCTAAAGCTCCCAAGACCCCAACGTCAACACCGGCCTCTTTCATTAAGCGCACCGTAGCCTCGGCCACTTTGCGGGCCCGGTCATCATAGGTCGCCGCACAACCCATCCAGTAGAGAACTTCGGGATGGTCGCCACGTGACACATCTTTGATGCCCATCGATTCCGCAAATTGTTGTCGCGCATCGAGTCCTAAGCCCCATGGGTTACCGGTATTCTCAACATTCTTGAAGAAGTTTTGCGCTTCTTGGGGAAACTCGCCCTGAGTGAGCACCAAATGCCGGCGCATTCCTACAATTTTCACCACATGCTCATCAAACACAGGGCAAGCCTCTACACAGGCCCCACACGTTGTACAGGCCCACAGGTCATCGGCTTGAGTCACCCCCCCTGCCATGGGGATCTCCAACAACGCTTGGTCTTCCGCACTACGTGATGCCGGGTCGCGAGTCAAGATAGGCCCCACCCGCTCCAATTGATGCCGCAAGTCGACCATAATCTCCTTAGGGGACAAGGTCTTCCCGGTGGCGTTGGCGGGACACTGTGCCGTGCAGCGCCCACACTGCACGCACGCGTAGGCATCCAATAAGTCGGCCCAGGTCATGTCGGTGACTTGCCCCACCCCGTAGCTTTCTACACTTTCGTCCTCAAAATTAAGGCTGGGCAACTTGCCCAACGGATCCAAATTACGATGATAAATGTTAAAGGGGGCAATCACTAGGTGAAAATGCTTGGAATAGGGCAAATAGACGAGGAAGCTGAGGAGAGAAATTAATTTGGTCCAGTCCGCGACAATCATGCCCGTCCGGTCAAATCTTGGGCCATAACCCCTTAACCAAGCACCTAGCACAGATCCTAACGGAGCGTACGGAGCGTGGGGATGAATCGCCAAGGTAAAGCTTTCGATGGCCATATCGGACAGCACGACGACAGCGATCAGAGCCAGCACCAATAACGCATCAACGTTCCGCACTAACCGTTTGGGACGCATGACGTAGCGCTTATACGCCGCCATCGCCAAGGCGACCAAGACCAGAACCCCCATGACATCAGAAAGCCAGTTAATCGCGACCGCTACCGGCCCACCGAATCCAGCAAAGCCCGGAAATACTCCCTTGACTAAAAAGGTCAAGGTTCCAATCGTTAAGATAATAAAACCCCAAAAAATTAAAAAATGCATAGGGCCCGAGTACTTATCTTTAAACAGGCGCTTTTGCCCGAACACATATACCATCACACTCTTCCAGCGCGCCGGCGCTTGCGAGCTGCGGTCGACCGGCATCCCCACTCCCACAAAGCGGAGCTTCTCTTCCACCAGCAAAAGAAACCATAGGACAGAGAACAACAAAATCACCATAAATAAAAGATGGCTCAGTGTCATCGGTACGTCCTCCCGTGTTGCTTATCTCAAAGTAGTGTAGCCGGAGCCTAAATACTTTCCCATTGCAAGTCATTTCATTTCGAGCCTATCGATCGTCTCCATCATACCGCATCAAAGACTCCCCATCCCCATCATCCGTGCTGCCCGGCGCGCGATAGAAAATCCTGGCAACCAACGCGGACAATTCGAACATCAAATAAATCGGAATCGCCATTAACACCATCGCTGACGCTTCGGGTGGAGCGATGAT
>JAKAAL010000598.1 GCA_021802375.1 Bacillota bacterium
CCAGCATAACCGTCCTATTCGTACGTTAAAATTTCAGGCCTCCTTAGTGCACCGAGCCATCAGATTTTCCTCATAATAATTCCTCCCAGCGCACGGCATCACAGTGACGCTCCATTGTTCAGCACTATTTTGAGGCCGACGAAGGCTTCCCGGATCGGGGGGGCAGCCGGTGGGTTTCAATAAGGAGAAGATTCGCTCATGGGGCATCCACATCCATCCGAATGGGGAGTTAAGCCATTTACGAATTCTGTCTCGGGATAGCAGTCGATCCGTTCGATCCACGGAAACTTATGCCTCGATTTCCTTAACCTGGCAGCATTGGTGCATGGTGCCGCCAGTCATATCAAAAACACCGTCCTGGGGGCGATCTATCGGCGTATGGTGCGGCGAATGCCCATAACCAAGACGATGACCACCTTGGCTCATCACCTGCCAATCATTGTCAATTAGCAAACTCTTATGCACTTTTTCGAAAACATAGAAATTTCGGTGATTGATCTCTGTGGGAAATGGACAGTATGATACAAAGGCAGCGAACACATTATCTAATCGGCACAAATGTGCACAGGGGAGGTTGGTTATGGGCATTCAATTCTTGGAAAATGATAGGATGCGTGGGTTTCACAGGAAACTTAATATTTTGTCATCCGGCGGTGCATTTCTCGACGGGTTCGACCTTGCGGTGGTGGCAGTCGCGTTACCGATCATCGTAAAAGATTTTAGTTTGGGCCCATTGGTGACTGGGTTGGTGGCTTCATCAATATTGATTGGCAATTTTCTCGGCATGATTATTTTTGGATATCTCACGGATCAAATCGGACGTCGAACTATGTATGTCATTGATTTAGTAACGTTTGTTGTTTTCGCGTTGCTCACGGCTGTGAGCACGAATATTGGGGAAGTCATAGCTTTTAGGTTTCTCCTCGGGCTAGGAATCGGGGCAGACTATACAATATCTCCGACGTTAGTAGCCGAGTTTAATCCCACCCGAAAACGCGGAGGACGGGTCGGACTGTTAACCGTCGCATTCTTTATGGGGTCTCTCCTTAGTTACTTTGTGGGGCTAGCTGCCCTTCCACTTGGTGCTGATGCGTGGCGGTATATGGTAGGATTTGGCGCGGTTTTGGCCTTAGTGGTTTTATACTTCCGAAGGCAAATTCCGGAATCACCCCGGTGGTTGGCCGCCCAAGGCAAGGAAAAGGCTGCCCAACGAGTCATCCGCGAACTTACGGGCGAATCTGGTCCCGTTAACATTCCAGTAGCGGTGGCTACCAAATGGAGTAGTTTATTTTCGAAAAACTTGATCAAACGAACCCTGTTTATTTCGATTTTTTGGTTTGCATGGGATGTACTGTACTATGGAGTTAGCCTCTTTTCTCCGACGATTTTGAAGGCCGCATCACATGCATCAGAAGTGATAAGTATTTTAGGCGCAAGCTCCATTACAGTGGTGTCGATTATTGCGTCTTTGATAGCCGTCTATGTTTTGGTGGACAGATGGGGACGTAGACCCAGTCTCATTTTGGGCTTTGCTGGTCTGACCATTGTGCTGCTCATTCTCAGTTTAACGGGTCACCCGACATTCGCGGTGTTGCTAACCTTGTTGGCTCTAGGAATCTTTCTTGGAAATCTCGGACCGGGAATCTTGCCCTGGATTTATGCTACCGATCTGTTCCCGACAAATTTACGATCAGCAGGCACTGGGATTGGTGCCGCAGCTGGCCGTGTGGGTGGAATTCTAGGGGTTCTCGTGTTTCCTGGCATACTTGCTGCCTGGGGTGTGAGTCACGCAGTCTATTTATTTGTTGCGGCAGGAGTTTTAGGGTTACTCGTATCGATCTTTTTAGCTCCTGAAACAAAGCAACAAACATTGGAGCAAATCGAGGAAGCACTGGTAGATACTGGTGTCGCGAAGATTCCGTTACCGAATTCTTAAGCAGGACGTATGAGGTGTCTACTCACCTTTTCAGAATACCTGCGGATACGGAGGATTAATCAATGGGTCAAAAAGTGAGGATTTTACACATTTCGGATCTCCACATTGAAGAATTGCCAGCCAGTCGATATGTGGAAGTCGAAAAATCTTTAGCTATAGCAACTGAGCGCCTCATCACTTTGCGACCTGATTTGGTGATTGTGACGGGTGATTTAACTACGCATGGGAGTGCTAAAACAGGAGATTTGATTTTGGCAAAGGCATGGTTGGACGGACTGGGCGTCCCGTACCTAGCCATTGGAGGTAACCACGATCTGGGAGCGAATCGAACTCGCGGACTCGATTATCCTGAAACGGAGTTTTACGAGGCGTTGCCGTTTCAAGATACTGGATTTGCCCGACTGTTCAGGACCAGTGTCGTGAATGCAGTAGACCTTGGACCGGTGGAGGTACTCACGCTTAATATAAGGAATGGCGATCCTGATGGAACCATCCCGCTTCTTCATGATCGGATTAGAGAGGGTACTAAACCCCTTCTGGTTTTTGGTCATTATCCTTTGGTGAACGTTCGGGAACACGGCGTGTTGGCGAATTTTGGGTTTAATGAATTTATTCCTGATAGTGTAGATCGGTTGCGTGACGTGATAGCCAGTTCGCCAAGAATTAAGACCTATGGGTGTGGACATGTACATGTCAATTCCGTAAGGAGACTATCCCCAGGTTGCCTACAAATGTCCGCAGGTGCGTTGGGGCCCGGGTCGAGCAGTTACCGAGTGTTGTCTACGGATGGCAATCGATTGCACTATGAAACCTTTCTGGGAGGGGGCCCTCTAGGATTTTGGGACCAGCTGATTACAAACTTCAGCGAGAACCCTGAATATCATTTAGGTTCGTCGTGGGAGCGGAGTGGAACCTTTAACATCCAAGAGCAGTCAACGATCTCTTCTTTGAGACACGAGGCTAACGGATGAATCAGACCCATAAAGGTCTCCGTGTGAAAGCTGTGATGTTCGACATGGACGGCACGCTTATTTGATATCCTCCCGGTCATTATCCAGGGCATCCCTTACCAACACGGATACGGAACGGGACCACGTTGATCACCGAAGGAGATATCCGCTCCTGCTGGGTCCCCGTGAGAACCACCTGTCAGCGGAACAACTGGGAGTCATGGCTGCCATAGATTTTGTCGAACAGTATGAGAAGTTTCTTTTTGAACACGGACGTCAATTAATGCTGGAGAAGTTGCATGAATCTTTGACATTGGTTTCAATGACGAGGATATTTGTTGGGGTATTAACAAATAAGAGTAGCCGCTTGACGCGTGCGTCTGCGAGGATCTTGGGGATTGAACCGTCCGGTATGGCAGGATTTGTTGTCTGTCCGGTATGACAAATCGTATGGGGACCGGCCTATCGGTGCCGGATCGTCATGTGGGCGGACACAGGTTATCCAGATCCCGGGTACTAGGTGGTATCGGCCGCGGTTTACCACGGAGGAGTGCTTCCGGGATGAGACAAATCCCTGATACGAAAGATTTCCACTCAATGGGGTCCAATGAGGCACCCCTGAGCGGGGGGATCGCCTGTTGTGGGTGTTTGCCTGGGTCTTTTGTAGGCTGAACGGGGGCGGATGGGCCAGGGAACAGGCCGGCAAAGACCGGGAATGGCGCGCGAATACCGTGAAAGCCACCGAGCCCATGGGCGTTGAGGATCATGGGGGATCCCAATCGGACACGGGGTATGGCGGACGTTACAGCGAACACAGGGGAATTTTCTCAGGCATATGATCCTCCTTCCCCCGAACCCTCCCCGTCATAACGTATCCCGCAGTCTGTCCCATCCGGACTATTGGCCGGGCATGTAGAGAGGAGCCTCGGAGCCGGGCTGTGTTAGCGGGTTCTCCTTGAGCATCCTACTACTCTACGGTTCGCATCAGATCTTCATCGGGCACAGTGTCGAGGACGAGTTGCAGTCGTTCTAAATCACCTAACGGTTCGAGATCCTCCCACGAAAATAAGGTCGGTTGTGGTATAATCGCCATACGGTCCACTCCTTCGGTAAAATGTATCTCTACACAATAATTTTTCGACCTGT
>JAKAAL010000599.1 GCA_021802375.1 Bacillota bacterium
GGTAAAAGCGGGTCGCGATTCTGTCATGTATATTCATGTGACGCTAGTGCCCTTTCTTAGTGTGGCTGGAGAGGCCAAGACCAAGCCTACCCAGCATTCCGTCAAAGAGTTGCGATCCATTGGCATTCAGCCGGATATTATTGTGTGCCGGACCCAAAGGTCGTTATCGAGAGAACTGCGCGATAAAATTGCTTTAATGTGCGACGTGGATAGACGAGCTGTTGTGCAAAACGTGGATGCCGATTCGATTTATCGACTGCCACTGATGCTGGAACAGGAAGGGCTGGATGATATTGTTGTGGATCGGTTGCATCTTCCGGCTCCAAAGGCGGACTTGGAAGATTGGGCCAAAATGGTGGATCGGGCCACTAGCCTCAATGGTTCGGTTACCATTGCGATTGTGGGTAAATATGTGGCACTTCACGATGCTTATTTAAGCGTTGTCGAAGGCTTGACTCATGGCGGCATTGCTCATGGGGTTCATGTCAATGTTCGCTGGATTGACTCTGAGGATTTGGAGGACGGCCACGCCGCCGCGATTCTCAAAGGTATTGATGGACTCTTAGTACCTGGAGGGTTTGGCTATCGCGGCATTGAAGGCAAGGTGGAGGCGATTAGCTGGGCACGCGTTAGCGAAACCCCGTTTTTTGGCATTTGTATGGGAATGCAGGCTGCGGTCATCGAATTTGCCCGCAACGTTGCGGGATTGCCTGAAGCCAATTCGACGGAGTTTGCCGCTAACACCCCGGACCCGATCATCGACCTGATGCCGGAGCAGCAGGGAGTTCTTGACATGGGGGGGACGATGCGGCTGGGGAGTTATCCCTGCCAGTTGCAGGAGGGATCACGGGCACATGAAATCTATAAGGATGGATTGATTTTTGAAAGGCATCGGCATCGATTTGAATTTAATAATACCTATCGGCACCGCATCCAACAATTGGGGCTTATTGCATCCGGATTGTCTCCAGATCACCGGCTGGTGGAGATTATGGAACTCCGAGGCCATCCCTGGTTTATTGGTACGCAGTTCCATCCTGAATTTCAATCGCGGCCTAACCGTCCACATCCGTTGTTTGCATCATTTATTGGAGCAGCAGTGCAACACGCAGCGCTACCGTTGCATACTTTGCAGAGAGATCTCGTTATAGAGGAGCAAAACTAAAGCATACGGCCCCATCCAAGGTATGAGTGGGAGGGGAACTCGCATAAGCGGTATAGTCAGCAAATTCGTCGGCATATCCCGCTCTGAGTTGCCCGTCGTAGCTGGACTCGATGACTCCTACATTTGGAGAGGCTACGGTTACGCTACCCGGGCCGATTTGTAAAGTGGCCAACGTGCATAGCTGGAGACCGTTGAATCGACATGAAGTGACTTGGCAAGCAACTGACGCCATCACGATACCTCCTTGAATACCATTTAGGATTCCCTAAATGGCCGGCTTTATTTCGAAGGCAATATGCGTGCTTGCGACGTATTGCGTCGGGGAATATACTGAGTGCAAATGGGAGGAGGATTTACCATGGGCTTGATCTCGAGAGTATCCACGATTTTCAAGGCTAAAGTCAATAATGTCCTGGACAAGGCGGAAGATCCACGGGAGACCCTGGAGTATTCCTACCAGAAGCAAGTTGAACAGCTTCAGGGCGTTCGCCGTGGTGTGGCCGAAGTGGTCACCTCCAAGAAGCGTATCGAACTGCAGTTAAATAGGCTAGAACAATCCGCACAGCAATATGATCAGGACGCTCGCGATGCGGTAAAAGCGGGACGCGATGATCTTGCGCAACAGGCGTTGAACAGCAAGCAGTCGGTGGTTTCTCAAATGGATGGTCTCAAAACACAAATTGCCGACCTAGCTAGAGAAGAGCAGCGTCTCACCGATCTACAGCAAAAATTGACCACTAAGGTTGAAGCGTTCCGAACCCAAAAGGAAGTCATTAAAGCGCAATATTCCGCGGCACAGGCCCAAGTCAAAATTGGCGAGGCATTTTCTGGATTGGGAGAAGACATGGCAGACGTGAATATGGCTATTCAGCGGGCACAAGATAAGACGCAATCACTTCAAGCACGTGCGCAGGCTATCGATGAACTCTCTGGGACGATGGCGTTGGAATCAGGACCGCAGTCGACAGGCGACGCGGTGCGCGACGAGTTGAATCGTATTAAGGCGCAGACAGGGGTTTCTGACGAGTTGGCTCGCCTTAAAGCCGAGGTGGCAAAGGAGGACTCGTCCTCATGATTATCCGAATCTTGTCGGAAGGGCAATTTGAAGTGGATGGCGAAACTTTAGAGCGTATCAATATCCTGGATGAAGAACTGATGAAAGCGATTGAAAAGGATGATGAGGCACGGTTCAACCAAACCTTCCATGAAGTGGTGCGGTTGGTGCGCTCGGGTACCCAACTCGAGCATCACCAACTGTCCGAATCCGATTTGATTTTACCTGCATCCGACACGACATTAAACGAGGCCAAACAGCTCTTTATTGAGCATCCCCTTGAGTAGTGAGCGCAGTAACAACCCTACAGCGGAGGGTCCCATAGTGCATATCGGCGCTCTGGGTCCTTTTCTACGGGCATAAATGGTTTTAGGGTTTCCGCAATCCGAAATTCCCGCGCATCGTCTCGATTGTGAGCTGGTTTGGGTACGAAAGGGTAAAATGTTCCACGCCGATAACTGTAAATGAGGTACCAACTCTTAAAATCAAATATTGCAGCCAATAAACTGTCACCATAGCCAGCTTGCGACACTAAGTCGGCTGTGAGATGCAATGCGTTAATCACATCGTCTGCGTCCCCGCCTTCAAATAAAATCCATCGAAATCCCTCGGAGTCGTCCACGTGACGCGCTGTCACCGGAATGTCTTTACCGCCTAGATGCAGGGCGTCATTGACATCCTTTTCAATGGATTCGTAACCGCTATTATCGACGGTACGAAGTACTATGCCAGCCTTTTTTCCGAAAGGAGTGGAAAGCCGGGTCTCAATATCTAACAGCGCGGTGGAAAGCGCAAACAATTGATCCATTTTTCCTGACGGAATTTTGGTTCGGCCGAACAGCGAATCGAAAAACCCCATGAATTTCCCCCCTGTTATTTATTGTCAATTTCGCTCTGCAGCTTTTCGAGATAACGTATTCGATGCTCTAAACTGGGGTGGGTAGAGAACATTTCCATAAAGCTGTTTTTCCGTATGGCGGGAAAGATGAAAAACGCGTTGAAGGATTCGGCCTTGCGTAAATCGCGTTGAGTAGAACGGGTCATGCTGGTATGGATTTTTTGCAAGGCACTGGCTAAATATCCTGGATGGCCGGTAAGAATTGCGGATCCACGGTCAGCGGCATATTCCCGATAACGCGAGAGGGTACGGATGAGGACATAGCTGACGGCCCAGACAATAATCGAGGCCAACCAAATAAGCATAATTGCCTGACCACCGTTGCCGCGCCCTCGGCCACGGTCCTCCTCCATTGCGAAACCGAAGAAGAAAAATTGTTGCACGATAAATGAAGCAATCATCGCAAAGAAACTAGCGATGGTAATCACCGCTACATCACGATTTTTGATATGAGTCAGTTCGTGGGCCAGCACCGCTTCCAATTCGGGCCCATCAAGGTGGTCCAATAGGCCTTGAGTGACGGTAATCACAGCGGTTTTCGGACTGCGGCCGGTGGTAAACGCATTGGGCATTCGCGTAGGCATAATAGCAATCCCGGGTTTGGGTACATCCGCCATTTGCGCTAATCGTTCGATAGTCTTATGCAGTTCGGGAGCTTGCTGCGGGGTGACTTTACGAGCGCCGGTACTCAGGAGCACGAGTTGGTCGGAGAAAAAGTACTGGCTGACGACGAGGACTCCGATAATCACTATCAGCAATGGCAGTGCTACGTTCAATGCCACCAATACTGCGACAAACCCCAAATACAGCGCGGCCAGTAGTAGCATGGTGATAAACATCCGAAATGATAGACCGTAATCATGGCCATACCACGAGCGTGTTGTTTTTGTCATGACAATAACTCCT
>JAKAAL010000600.1 GCA_021802375.1 Bacillota bacterium
CAGCCACCGTCTTTACTTACATTATTGGTCCCGTGTCCCTCATGGTGTTCCGACGCACCGCCCCAGAAGCCAAACGCCCCTTTCAGCTTGGTGGGGCAGGTATCATTGCTCCGGTGGCCTTCGTGATTGGCTCTCTTATCGTGTATTTCACCGGATGGGCGACAGACTCCAAGCTCCTCATCGCGATTCTGATTGGTGTGGTGCTGTATTTTATCGTCTCGTTTGGTTTCCCTGGTGCCACATTGGAGCGCCCCTCGAGTCAGTCCATTAAGAGTGGCCTATGGATGGTGGTGTATCTGATAGCGATGTTGGGCATGGTGTACTTCGGTTCCAGTAAATTAGGCGAACTGAAAAATGTCATCCCCTATCCACTAGACCTCGTGGTCGTGATTGTTCTGGCCATCATTTTCTTCTATTGGGGTGTGGCTAGTGGCTACCGCACTATTTACCTCGAAGACGCCTTGGCCAATCTCGGCGATGGTTCGAAGTCCAAAGTCGGGTAGACCGTTTCCTAAAAAAGACCTCGGGTCCTGGGGACCGAGGTCTTTTTTTCTTCGTCCGGCATCTCTTTAAGCTAAAGGTAGTGAACGCACTGTTCCGAGGTTAACCCCTGAACCCGAGCCAGATCGGCGCTGATCGAAAACTGTCGCCCATGCTATAGCGCATCTACCACTTTATAGATAGGCGTCCTCTGTAAGCGTAAAGGACGTGACGTGATTACTGCCGCAATGCGGACAACCCCTTCCCATCGCTCCCTCACATCGCACGCACCACAGCGACTCGCACTGCGTGCAGAAAAAGGCGTCGAGAATAGGATTTTCTCCGGAATGAGTTCCGCATGTTACACAACGTGGCATATCGATCCCCTCCCTGATTTTTTATACGCGACCTTCTAATGTCACAAACTGTGCATCTTCCGTGGAACCAGCGAGCGCTGTGGTGGAAGAATCTCCCCCGCTAATCGTCATGGAGACTTCATCAAAATACCCGGCCCCCACCTCGCGCTGGTGACGCACGGCCGTGTATCCCTCGGTTTGCAGCGCAAATTCCGTTTCTTGGAGCTCGGAGTAGGCTGTCATGCCGGAATCCCGATATTTTCTAGCTAAGTCAAACATCGATGTATTCAGGACATGGAATCCTGCTAATGTCACGAACTGAAACTTGTAACCCATCTCCCCGAGGTCTTCTTGGAACGTCGCGATTTGGGACGCGGTCAGTTTGCGCTTCCAATTGAAGGACGGTGAGCAATTATACGCAAGCCACTTGTCAGGAAATTCGGCGTGAATCGCGGCGGCAAACTCTCGGGCTTCACCCAGATCGGGCTCCGAGGTTTCACACCAGAGGACATCCGCGTAGGGCGCGTACGCCAACCCGCGTTCAATAGCCGCCTCCAATCCCGCCCGCGTGTGAAATAATCCCTCCGAGGTTCTTTTGCCCGTGATAAATTTGGCATCACGTGGATCGATGTCCGAGGTGATGAGCGTCGCCGCATGGGCATCGGTGCGCGCCAGCAACACGGTCGGGACTGCCATCACGTCCATGGCCAGTCGAGCCGCCACAAGATTTCGGATGCTCTGGCTGGTTGGGATTAGGACCTTGCCGCCCATATGCCCACATTTCTTCTCGGATGACTGCTGATCTTCCAAATGGATACCGGAAGCCCCCGCTTCGATCATCGACTTCACCAATTCAAAGACGTTAAGCGGCCCACCAAAACCCGCTTCGGCATCGGCAACGATCGGGGCAAACCAATCTATGGGTTCAGCTTGGGATTCTAAGCGATCGATTTGATCTGCTCGCATGAGTGCCCGATTGATTCGACTCACCATTTGCGGAACACTATTAACAGGATACAGCGACTGATCTGGATACGTCTCGCCCGCAACGTTCCCATCGGCCGCCACCTGCCAGCCACTGAGATAGATGGATTCGAGCCCCGCCTTTACGGCTTGCACCGCCTGGTTGCCTGTGATCGTCCCTAGGGTGCGGATGAAGGGCCTGGTACTTAATAAGTGAAATAATCTGTCGGCACCACGTCGTGCTAATGTGTGCTCAATAACTACCGAACCTTGCAACTTTTTGACTTGTTCGGCGGTGTATGGACGGTCAATTCCTCTCCACCGTGGATTCGTATTCCAGTCCTCAGTGATCGTGCTCATAGTTTTTCCACCTCCATAAGATACTCACTGGATAACCACTTTTCGTAAGCCGGCACCGTGATGAATTCCATGAATGGCTCATGAAAGATCGCCTCCCACACCAGGTTCCGTGCGATGGACAACTCGCGCGATGCCGGCAGCTGTTCTACCGTTTGGCGGATCACGTCCTCTAGTAGCTCTCGATTGATCATCGCCCCCTCGTGTACACGAGTACTGTGCCGATTCCATTGATAGAGTTGCGAGCGCGCAATCTCGGCGGTCGCGGCATCCTCCATCAAATTGAATAGCCCAACGGCTCCTTGCCCCTTAAGCCACGCCGTGAGGTACTGCAGGGCCACGGACACGTTATTGCGGACCCCCTCCTCGGTAACGGTGCCTCCGGGCACGTGAAAGTTCAGCAAATCCTGGCTGAAATGGGGTCTATCTCGCGACGCCAGTGTTTTTGATGCGGCTGGCTCCCTAACCTCTGGTCGAAGACCTGGGTCGCAATCGGGACTAGATCGGGATGCGCCACCCAGGTTCCATCAAAGCCCTGACTCGCTTCTCGTTCCTTATCTTCGATGACGCGTTGGAAGGCCAGACGATTCACTTCTGGATTCTTTCGACTCGGGATAAAAGCGGCCATCCCTCCTATGGCATGCGCGCCTCGCTTATGGCACACATCCACCAGCAGTTCGGCGTAAGCACGCATAAAGGGGACCGCCATTGTGATCTGGTTTCGGTCAGGGAGCACCGCCATCGGGGATTGCCGAAACGTCTTAATAATGCTAAACAGATAATCCCAACGACCCGCATTCAATCCCACGATGTGATGACGCAAGGCATAAAGAATTTCCTCCATCTGGAGTGCGGCCGTGATCGTCTCGATAAGCACAGTGGCCTTAATGGTGCCGGATTGCATCCCCAGAATGTCCTCGGTGACCTCGAACACCTCGTTCCAGAGTTTAGCCTCTTCCCACGTCTCGAGTTTGGGGAGATAGAAGTAAGGACCGGTTCCCCTCTCCTTCAGTCGTTGATAATTACGAAATACATAGACACCAAAATCAAACAACGAGCCTGATAGCGGCTGACCATCCACACGCACATGCATTTCTTGGAGATGCCAACCACGCGGACGAACCACTAAAACCGTTTGCCGACCTTTGTTAATGCGGTATTCTTTGCCGTTCTCGCCCACAAAGCGCAACGTCCCCTCTATTGCTTGGGAGAGATTCACCTGGCCATCCAGTATATTGGCCCAGGTAGGGCTCAACGCATCTTCAAAGTCCGCCATATAGACACGAGCTCCTGAGTTTAATGCATTGATCACCATTTTGGCATCCGTGGGGCCCGTGATTTCAACCCGTCGATCCAATAAGTCGTCAGGTGTTGGAGAAATCGTCCACGACGCTTCACGGATTTTGGCCGTCTCCGAAAGAAAATCCTTGATTATCTCTGGATCCGATTGTCTTTCGGTTCTTTTAGCCAAAAGCCTTTGGCGCGACGGTTCTATGCGTCGATGCAAACTCGCCAAAAACTCGAGCGTAGAGGGAGTCAGCACTTCTTGACGATTTGACTCCATGTTTCCTAATACCTCAACGGTCATTTCGGGTTCTCCTTTCTCCACTGGGTAGCTCCTGAATGTTTCGCCCTGCATAGCGTTATAATATTCAGCATTCCGTTCAGAACCCAACCCTTTGAGGCTGAACGGCCTCAATATCGCTTTCAAACAACACCTGATCGGGACCAATGGTATAATTTCTAAATCCGGACGGTGAATTGACGATCTGCCGATTCCGTAGCACACCCGCCATGTCGATGCTGAATCACCCCTCGCATGATATCGAAGAAGGATGTGGGAACCACGCGTATGGTTCGCATCC
>JAKAAL010000601.1 GCA_021802375.1 Bacillota bacterium
CCGATCTTCCACATCCTCACGATGCGTAAGTTATTTTACGGAGCGTACTAAAGGGGGAAGATGCGGATCCTCCTCCACGGCCCGCTGCACATACTCGAGCTCCGGGAGCCCTGGTTTCTTCAAGATCGAAATACCGCGGCGACTCGAGACAAACATTTGTGCGCCATGCAAGGTCCGAAACGTGCCGGAGATTTTTTGACGGACTTTGTTGTCGCCCCGGTATTCCTGCCGGATACCTCTTTGGATAGGCCCTGGCGTGTGATGAGAAAAGATCAAGAAATGGGACAATCATTCATGTCTTCCTATATGCTGCCATAATCCTGAGTTACGAGGACAGTCCACTCGCAATTCTGAAACATTGTTATTGACAATATAGCGTGTTTAAGGGAACATAGTTCCATGGACGAGCTGTGGAAGGAGATGGGATTGTGCCCGTTGTGGGAGCTATCAGTCGATTAAAATCCAGCTTGGACCACCTGAAACCTTCGGAGAAACGCGTGGCGTCGTGGATTTTGGAAAATCCGGTTCACGCGTCATCGTTAACGGTCAGAGAGTTGGCTAAATTAAGCAAAAGTTCGCAATCGACCGTCATCCGATTGTGCCATACATTGCAGTTTAAAAGTTATCTGGATTTAAAGCTCAGCGTGGTCGCCGATCTGAGCTCGCAATCTGAACGTCAAGTTGCCTTTGCCGAGATAACCCCGGGGAGCCCTTTTCATGCCGTGATGGGTGAACTGCAACAGAGTCTGACCAGTTCTATTCAGCGAACTCTCAGTGGTCTAACCGAAGAAGCGCTGAAAACGGTGAGTGCCCTGATCCATCAGAATGGACGAATTTTGGCGTTTGGCTGCGGGGCTTCCGCGGTGGTGGCGAAAGATATTCAACAAAAGTTTCAACGATTGGGATGTAATATTTGGGCCGTGGAAGATTTCCATACCGCCGCGACCATGACGGCGCAGTTTGGCCCACATGATCTTTTGTTGGCTGTGAGTTATTCCGGGCACACGTCGGATGTCTTAGAGGTGGCCAAAATTGCGCGTCAGCGCGGGGCCAACATTGTGGCAATTACGCAGTATGGCGTGTCACCTTTACAAAATCTGGCAATGGTTGTGTTACCGGTTGCCGCCAGTGAAGTCCCAATCAGAGTGGGTGCCAGCGGATCTTTGCTGGGATCGTTGGCGGTCGTGAGCAGTGTCCTCGTGTACTACGTGAATCGCTATCCCGAGACATCGGCAGCCAGTCTCAGTACCACGCGTGCCTCCGTGGCTTCTCATCTCCAATAATGATAAACCGGGAACACCCAACCACGGCAGGGAGTTGTCGGTGTACAAGGGAAGCGGAGTGAAAAGTTAGTTATTGTGATTGTGAATGGTTGGAAGGGGGAATTGTTATGAAAAAGAACCGTTGGGCCCTAATCGGGGCTATTGCGTTGCTGACTGTGCCATTGGCAGCCTGTGGCTCCCAAGCGGCGAAGCCGTCTTCGGCCACCTCGGCCGCGTTAAGTCATCCCCATGTGGGAGGCACGCTCACCATCGGCATGAAGGGCGATGCCTTAACCTTGGATCCCATGCTGACCACCGACGAGTATTCGAAACCTGTGGAGTCCTTACTATACAATAGTCTTGTGACACTGGGTCCCAAACAACAAGTGGAGCCGGATTTGGCGTCATCCTGGACCACTTCGGCCAATGGGTTGGTGTACACTTTTCATTTGCGTCCTAATGTGACGTTTCATCAGGGTGGAACCATGACGGCCGCCGATGTGGTTTACAGTTTTCATCGTATTATGTCGCCGAAACTGGCATCACCCTGGGCCTCGTTCTTCAAACCCGTTAAGAGTGTAAAAGCCGTGAACAATACGACGGTGCAGGTGACATTGAATCAACCCGATGCGGCATTTCTGCCGGTCATTTCCAGTTTTCTGGTCATTATGAATCCGACTTTCGTTCAGCAGCATAACAATAATTTACAGCGTGTCGAGGATGGAACCGGGCCATATATCCTACAAAAATGGATTCCCAACGAGTCCATCACGCTGACAAGGAATCCGCATTACTTTGTGAAGGGGGAGCCTTACTTCCAAAAAATTGTCTTTCAAATTATTCCGTCCACGACGGCCCGTATTGCGGCTTTGCAAAGTGGACATATTCAGTTTGCGGAATTTTTGAATCCTTCTCACTTTGCCCAATTGGAATCCATGGCAGCCACCCACAAAATTGTGGCACAAAAATACTTGAGTTCGGAATATCATATGTTTGGATTTAACACGAAATGGGGTCCGTTTACACATGCGAAGGTGCGGCTGGCTTTAAGTTACGCGATTAATCGTGCGGCTATTCTGGCGAGTGCGGGATTCAATCAGGGCACCGTGACTGGGATTCTCACCCCCGCTTTGAGTCGTTGGGCTATTCCTACGTCGGACTATCCATCTTATAAAACCAACATTACGAAGGCCAAGGCCTTACTACGGCAAGCCGGGTATCCGCATGGCTTTAGCTTTAACATTATGGCTCCGCCCTCCTTTCCCATTGATGAATCGTCTGCCGTGATCATTGCCAACCAATTAAAGGCCATTGGGGTCACAGCGCACGTGGTGCCTACGGAATGGGGAACCTACGTCAACAATTGGGTCAAGCGGAGTTTCGAGAGTTTTACCGGAGAAAACGGCGACTGGACCGACCCGGATTTGGCCATGTACGCGGCTCTTCACACCGGCGGTTCCACCAATGCTTTTCAATTCAGTAATCCGCAGGTGGATCAGCTCCTCCAAGAAGGACAGGCCACGCAGTCGTTTGGGAAACGTCATCAAATCTATGACCAGCTCCAGAAGCTCGTAGTGCAACAGGCACCCATGATCTATACTTTTGCCGGGTATGACCTCTTTGGGATGAGTCCGACGGTGCAAGGCTATGTCCATGTTCCCGGTGCCGCATTTAAAACATTGGCGTCCGCATGGTATGCCAAACCCTAACCATGAGAGGCATGAGAATGTCATAAACGAATAGAGGACATCTCTGGTCTAGAAAGGAATGGGTTTTATGTGGCAATATGGTGCGCGTCGTCTGCTGATTGCTGTGCCCACCTTGTTGGGTGTGACTATCGTCGCCTTTTTGATGATCCACTTAATTCCGGGCAACATTGTCCAGGTGATGCTGGGCACACGAACCAATGTCACGCGGCAACAAATTCAACAGTTATATCGCCTTTACGGCCTTAATCAACCCCTCTATGCGCAGTATTGGCATTGGTTGCAACAACTGCTCACCGGTAACTTGGGTTTTTCCTTGCGGACCGGACTGCCCATATCGTCGCTGATTAGCCAATCCTTCGGCGTGACGATCGAACTGGCCGTGGGAGCGTTGTTGTTGTCCCTGTGCGTGGCCATTCCTCTGGGAATGATTGCGGCTCTTTATCAGAACAGTGTGTGGGATTATATGGCCCGCGGCTTGGCGATGGTTGGTTTGGTCATCCCCAATTTTTGGTTGGGCACCATGTTGGTTCTCGTCACGTCTTTGTATCTGCCCAGCTTCTCCGACTTCACTTATGTCTCATTTTGGGCGCATCCGTTATTAAATCTGAGGGATATGATCATCCCGATTATTGCCCTGGCCTTGTCGCTGATGGCGATTGTCACACGTATGACGCGATCGGCCGTGTTAGAGACTCTCCAGCAAGATCATGTGAGGACCGCCCACGCCAAGGGATTGACGGAACTCACAGTCAACATGCGGCATGTTTTGCGCAACAGCTTACTGCCTATCACCACGATTGTGGGATTGCAATTTGGATACCTCCTGGGTGGGGCCATCGTCGTCGAGAACGTCTTTGCCTTACCGGGCATGGGACGTCTCATTGTGGACGCCATAAACCAAAGGGATTATCCGGTGGTGCAATCATCGGTGTTGTTTGTGGCGGCGCTGTTTGTATTAGTGAATGTGGTGGTGGATATATCCTATGGCTTTATTAACCCGCAAATCCGATATCAATAACTCCTCTGCCGTCGATACGGCCTCGCGCCC
>JAKAAL010000602.1 GCA_021802375.1 Bacillota bacterium
CGAGGACACCCTTTCGCCCCTTATCGACGGCGGCGCCTCGGGTGTGCACCACCATCAATGATGTCGCCGAGCTGTTGCAATTGCCGGTGCCCTATGTCGAATCGGTGGTCTCGTTTTATAGTCTTTACTTTCAAAAGCCGGTGGGCAAACGAGTCATCCACGTCTGCGTAGGACTGAGCTGCGCTTTGAATGGGTCTGATCAGTTGATGCATCATCTTGAAGGAAAACTGGGGATTCAAGAAGGTCAGACCACTCAGGATGGGGAGGTGACTCTGCTGGAAGCGGAATGCCTCGCGGCTTGCGATCTTGCGCCAGTGGCACAAGTCAATTTGCGCTTTGTGGCTCCGGTGGAGTCGGCCGACGCCCTTTTGGCCAAGGAGGTGAATTCATGAGTCAAGGCCCGTATCTGCTTCGCAATCAAGTGATTGCTGACATTGATCAGATTGATGTTTACGAAGCCAATCAAGGGTATCAACCCCTACGAAAGGCACTGAAAGAGTACGACCCCAAGGCCCTGGTGGAAATGGTCAAGGCCTCGGGATTGCGTGGTCGTGGTGGAGCCGGATTTCCGACGGGCATGAAATGGTCATTTTTGCCTAATGATGGTCGGCCGCGGTATCTGGTGGTGAATTCGGACGAAGCCGAGCCGGGAACCTTTAAAGACCGCGAATTGATCGAAAAGAACCCGCATCAGCTCATCGAGGGCATGATTATTTCCAGCTATGCGACGGGAGCGCGCGAAGCCTACGTGTATTGCCGCGGAGAGTTCTTGTACGGCGCGGCGCAACTCAAACGAGCCGTGGCTGAAGCCTATCAGCACGGGTATCTTGGTGAGAACATCTTAGACAGCGGATTTTCCCTTGACATCAAGGTCTACCGAGGAGCGGGAGCCTATATCTGTGGAGAAGAGTCTGCACTTTTGGAGTCGCTTGAAGGCAAGCGAGGCAATCCCCGCTTGAAACCTCCCTTTCCAGCGGTGGCGGGACTTTACGGCATGCCTACGGTCGTGAACAATGTCGAGACCATCTGCAATCTTCCTCCGCTTGTCGAAAATGGCCCCGAGTGGTATCGCACGATGGGCACGGAAAAGAGCCCGGGGCTTAAAGTGATGTCCGTCAGTGGCCATGTCAATCGGCCGGGAAACTACGAAATCCCCCTGTCTACGCCCCTTCGCAGTCTCATTGAGGACTACGCCGGAGGGATTAAGGGTGGCCGCCAGGTCAAGGCCATTATCCCCGGGGGGAGTTCGGTGCCCGTCTTAACGGCCGACAAGCTGGATACCCCGGTCGATTATGAGGCTATTTTAGCGGCGGGTTCGATGTTGGGATCGGGCGGCTGCATTGTCATTGACGACCAGACGTGTATGGTGGCGGTCTCGGCTCGCCTGGTGCGTTTTTACCGGGAAGAATCCTGCGGAAAGTGTACGCCCTGTCGCGAAGGCACCTTTTGGATGACCGATGTGCTCGAGCGCATGGAAGCGGGCGCCGGCAATCCCCGCGATCTAGACCTCATTCGAGACATGGCTGATAATATCGCGGGCAAGTGCTTTTGCCCCTTGGGGGATGCGTCGCTCGGAGTGGTAGTGAGCGCGATGAAGTATTTTGAAGATGAATTTGAGGCCCACGTAACCGAACACAGCTGTCCGATGGGAGCGAGGCTTTATGATACGGTTAACCATTGACGATCGCGAGATCACCGTGCCCGAAGGCACGATGATCGTGGACGCGGCGGCGCAATTAGGCATAGACGTACCGATTTACTGCTACCACCAGGCTCTGGGACCCTTGGGGGCCTGCCGCATCTGTTTGGTTCAGGTGGAAAAGATGCCGAAGCTGGTAACCGGATGCACCACCGCCGTGCAGGAAGGAATGGTGGTGCACACCCGAGGCGCCGCCGTCGATAAGGGGCGAAAGGGTGTCCTCGAGTTTTTGCTGATCAACCATCCCTTAGACTGTCCCGTCTGTGACAAGGGCGGAGAGTGCTTTTTGCAGGACTACACGTTTCAATACGGCGCTCCGGCCGGTCGTTACGACGAGCCCAAGATTCACAAATTAAAAGATGCTCCCATCAATGACTTTATTATTATCGACCAAGAACGCTGCGTGCTTTGTCAGCGCTGTGTTCGCTTCATGGGTGAGTACGTCGGCGAGGAGCAGCTCTTGTTAGAGGGGCGCGGTGTGGATACCGTCGTGGCCACGGTGAGCCACCAACCGATGGATAGCCAGTTCTCCGGCAATGTCATCGATCTCTGCCCCGTCGGGGCTCTGCTCTCCATTCCCTACCGCTATAAGGCGCGCCCGTGGAACTTGGAGCGCGAGGAGTCGGTTTGTCCCCACTGCCCCGTCGGTTGCACGACCTCGGTCACTTCCCGGGAGGGCCATGTCATTCGAGTGGAAGGGCGTCCCGTGGCGGGCCGAAACTGGGGATGGTTGTGTGATAGGGGGCGCTTTGGTTACGACTTTGGCTACGTCGAAAAGCGCCTGCTGAATGCCCTCGTCGAAGGAAGAGAAATGTCCGCCGCCGAGTCTACGCGTACGGTAGGACGATGGCTGGATGCGGCGTTGACCGACCGAGGGCCGGAGTCGGTGGCCTTTTTGGTTGGAGGCCAGCAGACGATGGAAGAGGCCTATCAAGTTGCGCGTTTTTCGCAAGAAGTTCTCCCGGGTTCGCGGACGGCCATGGTACGCACGGTCGAGGGGTATCTGCCCAGTGGACTAAACGGGTCCTTTCAGGACATAGAGCGCGCGGACGTGGTCGTGTATATCGGAGGCGATCCGTACGATGCGGTGCCGGTGGTCCACCTGAAGGTGCGGGAGCGCCAGCGCGCCAATCCGGGCCTAAAGGTGATGGGTGTCGGGGCCTATGAACTCACTCGGGATTTCCATGGAGCTAAAAACTTCACCGTAAAACCTCAACACCAGGCCGCGTTTTTGGCCTATGCCTTGGCACAGGCGGGGACCAAGTCCCAAGCGGTGGAGCATTTAGCTTCGCAACTAGGTACCTATGTGCCGAGTCTTTTGAATCCGGTGACGCCTGAAGAGATTCAAGCGCTCGGTCGCACATTGCTGGAGAGTGAACACCTGGTTTTGTTGTGGGATGGCAAGGAGCCGGAAATGGAGTCGGTGTTGCTCGCCCTTCGCGCTGCCCGTGAGGATGCGACCGAGGTGTTGCCCACCTTTGGTCCATCAAACTGGCGAGGATGGGAACGGGCCGGGATTCCCGCCCATTTTGCCAGCTTGCAAACCATCATCGACGATGCCGCCCAGGGCAAGATTTCCGTGCTGTTTGTCGTGGGAGCCGACTTGCTCCGCGATTATCCCGACCGTGAGCAGGCGCGTCGAGCCTTAGAGCGCGTGGACCATGTGGTGCAGGTCGGGCTCTTTTTGCCGGAAGAGGTGCAACTTTACCATGCGGTGGTGCCTGGGGCAGGGTGGAGTGAGGTGTACGGCACGTATACCAATATGGAAGGACGCATGCAAGTGGCTATGGCCACGGTGCAGCCCCCAGGGCAGGCGCGTCCCCTGCGAACCTATTTAAACAGCTGGGCGCATGCGCTCAAGAAGAGTTTCGTCTTGGAATCCGAATGGGATCCCTTTGACGACGATTCGGGGGACTTCGTGCCCCGTGAATCCTTGCCGGAGCTTAGACCGGTAACCGTGCCTGAGCCTTCGCCGGGCACGCCGCCGGGAAGCCTCCGCGTGGTAGGATTTAGCCTGGTCATGGAAGGTGGCATGCCCTCGGAGATCCTGGCCCCGAGAGTGCCGCGCTTTCCAGGTCGCATCTCGCCTCAAGATGCGGCACGTTTAGGTTTTAGCGAGCAAGGTGGAGAACTTCAGCTTGAGGGCACGATGGGCAAGATATCGGTGATGGTGGCCCCAGATCGGCGGATTCCGGACGGTATTTTGGCTCTGCCCTACGGTATCCACGGCAGCCCGCTTAATCAATTGGGCGAGGGCGCGTCGGTCAAGGCGGTCCGCCTTGAGGAGGTTTCACTCGGATGATCTTGCAGATCATTG
>JAKAAL010000603.1 GCA_021802375.1 Bacillota bacterium
CCAGGATGGTGCGGGGATCGGGCTTGTTGTTGGCCATGAACAGTCGCTCCCTTCGGAGATAGCATTTCCTCTCGTAACGCCGAAATTGCATGTGGCGCGCGGAAACGTATTGGACCAAATCCACTGGCTACACGACCACCAGTTCCCTCATAAATTCCGACTCATATATTGCGATCCGCCGTTTTATTCCAAACGAGACTATGGCGCCTTTTCAGACCAGTGGAGTTCCCTGGAGACGTATCTTGAGGAGATGCGGCGATGGATTGAAGCGTTCTATCCATGGGTCGATGATCATGGGTTTTTTGTACTGCACTGCGACTATCATGCCTCTCACTACTTGAAAGTTATGGCGGACCGTATTTTCGGCTACGACAATTTTCGCAATGAGTGGATCTGGCACTATAGCGGCCGGCGTCAACCGGCGAGCCTTCGCGTTAATAGCAAACACGACGTGCTGCTAGTGTGGGCCAAGTCCTCTGAAGCGCGATTCACGCCAGTCTTTGAAGCGTGGGACCGCGACCGTTATATCACGATGAAACGGCAAAAAGTACACCGGGATGAAGATGGGCGGGAATGGATTTGGGGGCACCAAGGGAAGGGCAAATCCCACGCTTATCGCATCTACCTGGATGAACACATTGAACGTGGCCGAGCTATTGACACAGTCTGGGATATCCCTATCATCAACACCTCAGCCAAAGAACGGGTGGGCTATCCCACCCAAAAACCCGTTGCTCTTCTTAACAGAGTCATTGAGCTAACAACACAGCCTGGCGACTGGGTGGCAGATTTTGCAGCGGGTTCAGGCACCACCGGTGTGGCTGCTGGGGAACTAGGACGGGCATGCTGGCTTGGGGACGTGAATGGAGAGGCTATTGAGAGCATGTTGCAACGTTTATCGGTGAGCGAATGACTTCTAATCTTCTGCTCACTCATCATGCTCGGCAAGCTGCTGCATGACCGAAGGCCGTCCCACTTACCTCTTATTTGATTGGTGGTTAGCGGGCGTTTCCGAAACCCGCCGAGGTACTCCGCCACGCTGCCATGATGCTTGACTGGAAAACCTGCGCCAGCGCCGTGTCATTCTGCGGAATGGTCCATGAAATGCTGATGTTGCCCATCCCACCATTGGGCCATACCAAGGTTTCGCCTCCGGTCACCATCCCGTTCTTTTGGGACTGTGCAAATGTGATATGGTCATTTATCCAATTGACTTGCCGGTAGGGTCCTGCCACTGGCGTATCCGGGCTATCCATCATGCCGATGCTGCCATTCGGTTCCCAGCAGCCAGTGCATCTGTTGACCTGTACGGTAATCTCCACCGCAGGCTTCGTGGGATCCTTGGCGGTCATCAAATACGAACTTCCGCCGGGGTTATCGGTGGACGCGATCCAGTTGTCCGGAATCGCCACGATGGGGTCACGTCCGGTAATGCCGGTCAACCACCGATACCCTGTGGGAAGGCTGAGGGACGGCATGGTGGGAATCGCTGAGAAGGGGACCACGGTGGGACCAACCGCGATGCCGTGTGACACAATGGTCATCGATTGGCCTGAAGCCTGCGACGGCAGGGGGACTGTCGAGAGCGTTTCCCCCGGGAGAGTGGCCACAACCAACGATTGATGGGACTGGTAGGCGAGGAATCCGTCTTCGACAAGGGCGCTCCCGGTGATGGGATTGGCGATGGTATGCACCGTGCCGCTTTGGGTGTTGACGATAAATAGCACGGCAATTCCATGGGCTGTTTCTTCGAATACGGCATCGGGGCCGGTGTCACCCAAGATGCTGAAAGTGGCGTTCTTTTGGGGCAGGTGTTTGATGAGCCGCGCATCCTTCCATAGGCTACCGCCCCCGGCATGCCAGGGAGTGAGCCACACGTTCCAACCGGTGAGAGGCTTTTCGTGAACTCCCCAAAATCCGGGTGGCGTCATCCATACGGCGCCTTCTGGCATGTCCACGAGCTGCGCCATCGGACCGTTGCCGCTGACATAGGACTGCGGCACGCTCAAATGATATAACCCGACCCCGGCCACCTGAAACGTGGTCAAGTTGTAGTCGACAGTGGGGTATGTGGCTTGGTGGTGATGGCAAGGATCCGAAGCCGAAACGGTCGGCGATGTATTGCCGCATCCTGCGATTGACACAGCAATGGGGGCGAGTCCAAGCCACTTCCATGAAAACATCCTGATGGCCTCCGTAGACATCCGTGCTGGCGCATCATCGCGTCACAGACCAAACGTCGGTGTCTGAAAAAGGTTACTCCAAGGGAAGAGACGCCTTTGGTGGCTAGCACCGGTGTCACGGAACAGTCTTGGGACCAAAGAATTCTCTCTATGAGGGGGATGTAAGCTGCCGCGTGACCTCTGCCATGTCTTTCGGACCTTAGGCTCTAGGCGCGGCTGGCTTTGCCTTCCGTTGCGGAGGGTTGCAGGGAATCCCGTGTCACGTCGACAAAGGCTTGGAGAGCCGGAGAAAACCACTTGTCTTTATGCCAGCACATCTGCGTGGCCACCGGAAAGTCAGGACCGGACCACGGAAGTGCGGCGAGAAGACCTTGGCGGAGTTCCTCCTTGACGGCCATCCGTGGTAAAAGAGTCACGCCAAGTCCGGCGATGACACACTGCTTAATCGCTTCGATGCTGGCAAACTCGACTTTGGGACTGCGGAGTCCCGCCGTTTCCAAGGCGAATTCGAACATGGTGCGATAGCTGCACCGGGCTTCTGTGACAATCGTGGTTTCGCCGTCAAGGTCGCCCGGTTGCACGGCAAGGCTTCCCACCAAGGGGTTGCCCGGGTGCGTGACCACCAGCATGGGTTCTTCGCGCAGCGCCTCGAACACGAGACCGTCGTCATGCCGGATTTCCTCGAGGGTAAAGGCGAGATCCAGCTCACCTCGCAGCACCTGCCGGCCGCAAATGCCGGTCCGAAACGCAAGGTCAACACCCGGGCATTGGGAGCGGAATGCAGCCACGACCGGAGCTAGCCCATAGGTGCCTAAGCTTTCCACGACTCCGATGGTTAAGGTGCCGCTGGGGACGGAGAGGGCGGATTGTGCCTCTGCGGCCAGCCGCAGGATTTGATCAGCATAGACCAAGAGCCGTTCGCCCGCCGAGGTCAACCGGATGCGCTTTCCCAACCGCTCGAAGAGATGCACCCCGAGCTCTTGCTCCAGTTGCTGAATCTGGGCGGTAACACTGGACTGCGCGTAGTTCAGCCGTTCGGCGGTGCGGGAAAAGCTCAATTCGTCGGCCAGCGCATGAAACGTTTGCAGAGTCTTAATCTCCATCATGCTAGCCTCCTATCGGTCCCGCCGATGCTCCGCATCGGGAATGTTGTGTGACAAGATACTAACACCCGTGTACGCTCAGAGGGATGACATTTTGTGGGGGAGAATGGTGCCCATGTCTCAACCAACTCTAGAGCGCACCCTCACATGGATCCAAGGGAGCGCCCTGGCCATTGGAGCGGTGCTGGGATCGGGCATTCTCATTCTCCCGGCCATTACGGCCGAGCAGGCGGGTCCTGCCTCCATCCTCGCATGGCTTCTGATGAGCTTGCTGGCGTTTCCGCTGGCCATGACACTGGGCCGGCTGGGGGCAAAACATCCGCATGCGGGCGGCATCGTGGAATATGCCCGGCTGGCCTTCGGATCCACGGTGAGCCGCATGACCGCTTGGCTTTTTCTCGGCACCATTCCGATTGGTGTCCCCATCATTGCGTTGGTGGGCGCGGACTATGCCGCAAGTACGCTGGGACTGCCCGCTTGGTCGATTCCGCTTATGGCGGGGGTTATGCTGGTCTCCTCGCTGATGCTCCATTGGCGTGGGGTGAACTTGGCAAGCTGGGCGCAAGTGGTGGTGCTGCTGTTGATTGCCGCCTTGATGATCATGGCGATTGGCACGGCGGCTTCCCATATCCATCTGTCCGCATATCGTCCCATCGCCCCGCATGGCTGGCTTCCGGCGGCGAAGTCTGCCGTGGAGATTTTCTGGTGCTTTGTAGGGTGGGAGAT
>JAKAAL010000604.1 GCA_021802375.1 Bacillota bacterium
GATCTAAGAGTGTGTCCTGACAATTTCACCAATGAATATCGCCTCCCTTCATATCCATATTATGGTATTACCGTCAGTGAATTTGGTGCTACTCCAATAATTCCCAGGGAGTGAGACGATGAGGTGTCTGTACCTGACAGGTGGGACAGAGCACTTTGAGTTCAATCTCCCCTCGCGAATTCGGAGGCAACGCATTGCTCAAGCCTTCAAGCACTTCGCCGGCAGGCACCATTTGTCCACATTGACCACAGATTCGCAGAACCTGGTACCATGGCGTCCTGGCGACCTGGCCTTCCACATCAATCAATTCGACCAACACCGGGCCTAATAGAGTCCCTTCTCGGCGGCGGCGCTTGATGGCGCGAACCCCAATCCTCTCCATGATGGCTATTTCACTGGAAAAAGGGTCGACCCGGGTCAATTTCATCCATAACGATCGGGGTACAATCACAGAGACCATGTGGGTACCGTCGTCATCCGGCAATGAGAAGATCGCCCAGGGACCTTCTGGGGTTTCTCCCAGCATATGCAATAATTCTATTTGTGCAGCCACAGTCTCTTCATCCTTTGTCATGGGTCGCCCCAAAATTTAGTCCCCATTGCATTGTACACTGTTCCGGCTACCATTCCACCCAGAAATCTCCATATTTCCTGCAAATGGGAACTTGTGGAAGATTGTTGGGTATGAACATCAACCGGAGGCACCCCGCACAATCGGGGATTTTAGCTTTCATACTCATCGTACTGACAGCGATAATTGCTTGGAGCACTCGCCGGCTCCGTTATGAGAATACCCTTTGATTTCATCAGTTTCCGCGTCGCACCCCTAGCACAACCGGTAGCAAACATTGGGGGAGTCGCAGTAAAAATATCTCGCATCCCCTTGCAGTTAAGCCTAGGATTTGGCTGGGCGCCCTGCCGCGGTGGAGCCAAACAATTTTGGGTATATCCGGCGCATCGTCCCCGTTGTTCACTTGGCCCATGGCCGGATGGATTTGACAGGTTATCGACCGGGGATGCCCGATGCACGACTCTGAGACTTCCCGACCCAACGTCCTGCGTTGGGCGAATCATTGTTATCCAATTACCCATATGGACCAGCAGAACGAAGACATGCCTATGATTCTCAGTGGCCCGCTGATTGCCGAGCCACCTCAAAAAGCTGGATTGAATCCCTGGCTCCCCGCATTCGCACGCAGTTGGCCGTAGAGATATTGGCAACCGACCCCAAGAGCTCTCAGATATGGTTTCGCGTCCGCGGTCAACCCTATCGGATAGAACACCAGCCCCACGTGTGTTGGAAAGACCTCCATACTCACGATATTATACTGCAATGGGAATGCGCATTAGTGTCGACCTGTGACGTCTGAGAACGCCAAGGTTAGAGTTTTTACCGCAAAATGTTGCCATGGTTGCAGGAACCGGGCCCTATAATGACGAATTCTTCGCTATCTCACAAAAGACTGGATGGATGATTGTGGCCCGCAACATCCCAACCAAGAGGCTCATCCCCATAGATGACCTGCCGCCGGTTAAAGCTTCGGTGGAAATCGAGTATGTTCCTTTAGAGGAAAATGCCCAAATGGAACGATATTCATCACGGATTGTGCTGCGCGACAATGCTTATGACTATCTTGACGCCCTCCGATCAAGCGCAGGCGATGTGATTTTGGGTTGGACCCTGGTAGGAAGAGAAGTCCATTTATTATGGGGTCAAGATAGTTATCTGTACCGCTATCGAATCGTCATCGACGAAGTGTTAGACCCTTTACCAGCCTTGCGTGTCACTTACCTAACCCCACCACGCCGTCACAACCGGCGCCGGGAGTGGCGCAGCAACACAAAGATTCTTGGAAAGTTCACCGAGATTGGAAATCAACAGGAAGTCAGCCCTTACGAGACCCCACAGATGGTAAGGACAATTAGCCGTAGTATCTCCTATTCCGCTATTCGCTTTTATTCCCGGCATTCACTAAAGCCAGATACCCATCTGAAGGTGGACTGGCAATTGCCTGACAATATCGTCTTAACGGGGGAGATGCGGGTACTGCGAACTTTGGCGGACATTACCGTGTATCGAGGAATAGAAGGGCACGACCTCGTTGCTGTTTGGGATCCGCCCCTGGAAATATCACAATTAAATTTATGGAAGGCATTTTGTGATCGCCACCGTTACGACTAATGGGCACCCCGCTGTTGCAACACCGCAGGAATCGTTTTAACGATAATTTTTAAATCGAGCAAAAGAGACCACGACTCGATATACTCCATGTCAAGCTTCATCCACTCTTGAAAGTCAATGTTATTGCGGCCAGATATTTGCCAAAGGCATGTAATGCCCGGTCTAACCGACAATCGCTTGCGATAATCTTCCCCATATTGGCTGACTTCAGAGGGAAGCGCCGGTCGTGGGCCTACCAAACTCATGTGGCCCCAGAATACATTAAAAAGTTGTGGCAATTCATCAAGGCTGGTTTTACGCAAAATCGCACCTATACGCGTAACTCGCGGGTCATTTTCAATTTTGAATACCGGACCCGACATCATGTTTAAATGCTCGTACTGCGATTTCAATTCTTCGGCGTTGGGCACCATAGTGCGAAATTTGTAACAAGGGAACCCCCGTCCATTAAGCCCGACCCGGCGTTGCACAAATAACACCGGGGAGTTGGGATCATCCCATTTCATAAGCGCCCAAATCAACAGCATCAAAGGCGAGGTTATAATAATGCCGACTGCCGATCCCAAAATATCCACTGCCCGTTTGACCATTCTGCGCGATGTTTGGTGAGCACGAGAAGAGTCCACTACCAGTACCGAGTTGCCGTAAAAGTCGTAGAGGCGAGAACGATGCGCCAACGCACCTACTTCATCCAAAATCATCCGGACTTCCTTACCTTCGCGCCGTGCCAAGCGAATGGCTTCCATCATAACATCGTCCGCCATAGGCAACGCTAAGACGACCGTGTCAACCACCGTCTCATGAACCAATCGATAGAGTCCTTGCACCGCACGGTGTCCTGCATCAGTGTCTCCCAGCGGGACTTCCCAGCGAGCCGTAACGGCAAGTCCGGCTTCGGGAACCGACGCCACAGTATCGGAAAAAATTCCGACTCGCTTAGGGTATCCAATAACAGCAACCCTTCGCATATCCCGGCCAGAAAGTCGAAATCGGCCTACCCCAATTTTAATCAACCCATGCACCATTGTTTGAAAAATCATCGATGCGATAGGCAATATCAAAAATATAATGCGGGAAAACCATGTAGCCTTAAAAATAAATATCAACATGGCCAACCCCAGGTTAATCTCTACGTTGGATAACAGCAGTATGCCCATTTCCGCCGGAAGCTGATTCCACCGTCTAGAATAACCGCGAAAATTCAATTTCAACACGAGCCATGACAGCCCTAAAACCACGGCAGAGAATGAGTAATAGAAGGTGGCGAGGCGAACCGTGGCAACCCTGGGATTAATCCAGGTGAGATACACATGGATTGCTACCAAATATGCAACGTAAGCCGATCCGGTATCCACCATGACCGCTAATTCGTCCCAACGATTGGTGCGTCGGCGAAACACCGTATCCCTCCTCAACTATGGCAAATGGCTTCTGAATAACAGCATCTGTATTATAACAGCTTGCCTGTCATTGAAGAGCGGTGAAAACAGGGTGATATTTCACGAATGAATCAGTTCGCCTAAAATCACCCAGCCTTAGTGCCCCAGCGTCAAGTGAAAAGGATTCTTTGCAGAGTGACTGTTGGGCACAATTTCGATCCAGGTTTGCCCGGGATCAAAAGCCACTTGCTTGCCATTGGTTAAATAGAAGTGAGTCGGCGTTCCTGAACCGTTGTTCTTCCATATCCCATCATAAAATCGATTGCCCAAAAACAACAACGCCTTTCCCTGTCCTCGAGTATTCACACTAATCCAGCCGGTTCCGGCGGGATCATACAGATAATTCTCGGTGGTGTACTCAATCACCACATTAGACGCCACCA
>JAKAAL010000605.1 GCA_021802375.1 Bacillota bacterium
GCCGTAAGCCCGTAATATACGGATGTTACCAGCGGATACAAGACGAAAACGAGAAATCCAATAATCGATGGTAGAATAAAGAGATAACCAATCAGCGCGTCAGGATGGCGCCGCGAGCGGGCTTGAACAGAATGTGCGGCCACAGTCATTCCTCCCTATTGTGAATGCTAAATCTACCTTTCGGCCCAGCACCCCGGTTGGTGGGGTTCCGTGGTTGCTGCACGTCGGCAAGCATCCCGAAAAGACGTAAGGTCCCTCCCTGAGTGAGGAGGTCCACTCCCGTTTGAGGATTATTCATTCCGGTCCAGTTGCTGCCGTACACCCCATTAGGAAAACGATCATATCGGATAGCCATGGCCGCCTGGCGCTTCAGAGGTGAAAGCCACAAGGGACTGGGATCAACCCTCCACAACATGTTCAGTCCTCTTAGCAGGATGGCATTAAAGGGCGCATTGGATGTTCCCGCATTTTCTATCAATACCCCATTCAAGGGATCGACGAAGGCAGAAATAGCGGCAACCCCGAGTTGCTCGGCACGCTTCAGGTAAAGCGCTTTGCCCGTCGCCCGATACAGCAACACGTCGGCCTGCAGCACGACCCCCGTGTCATAGGTAAAGGGCGGTCCTGCCACCACTCCATCGGGACTCATACTATCGGAATAAATCCCGTTTAGCCCCCGCATGTATTTACGGTCCCACGCCGATATCGACCGTGCCCAATTTAAGTCCTTGGGATTTCTCGTCGCCAAATAGAGGCGAAGGACGGCGTCCAAAAAGCTTCCCGTTGCCGTTTGGGTGCGTGTCTGGCTGTTCTCATTGAAATATTCACCTCCTTGGGGTGAATTCGTCCGGTTCCAACCGCTTTCCAAGAACTTTGTGTCGACCTTTGCTTCTTTTAAAAAGAGGGGATTGCCCGTATCACGGTAAGCATGCAGGAGGTCTAAGTCGGTCCAGCCATTGTCGTCAAAATATGCCGTGCCCCCGCCCGCGCTAGCAACATACGATTCGTACCCAGGGGGTGACAAATAGGCGTCATAATATTGGGCAAGCCCCTGGTTAGCCGATTTCAACGCCATCCTCGCCTGAGCTTTGTCTAATACGGACGTGCTCTCGACCAGACCCGCCATAGCTTGAGTAAAGGGCCACAAGTAAGCGTATTGTAGTTGGGGACCAGTAGGAGGCGGCAAATGTTCTCGCGGATAGGAAAGTTCAATATATAGATGGGTCCCCGAGGCTAGATAATTCCTCTGCATTGCCCCCATAAGATTCCTAGCCGCCTGAGCATAGGACTCCATGGGTGCCGCTTGGGAATTTGAAGGGATAGACCGAATGGCCCAAGTCCAAAGCGCCTTGGTAAAGGGCATGTGATCCTGAGCATGGTTGGCCGTCGATAGCGTGGTTAACACGATGCGGCCTTTGCCATCGTGAGCTCCCACCGCTACCGGCTTCATGGCACCGACTGCCCTTCCTCCCACAGCCAACGTCTGATACCCCGAAGGGAGGCTGCGGTAGTAGCCGCCAGCGGCGTTTTGCCACACGACCGAGAGGTTCGCGTTTGCCCATATCACGCGATGTATACGCGAAGGTTTGACGGATACCGAAAACTTCGTCGGAAGTGGTGCTGATCCTTGGTCGCCAAGGTCAAGGAAACGCCCGCCGTGAGCAAGCCAACTCTGCAATTGACCTACATGTTTACGAAACGCTGCTTGGTAGCCGTTTTGATCTGAAAATCCATTATTCGACATCACCAACACTTGGAAAGATTTCAGGTTGGCCCACAAATCGGCCCGAGGATAGAAGTTTTCAGCGTGATTAGGCTTATACCAGAACAAGCTCACGTTATAGCCCATTTGGGTAAGCTGCCATGCCGCGTTGAGTTCCAAACCAGCCTCGTTGCTTACCACCGTAGGGGGTTTGGATGATGAAATGACCGTGTTCGGGTCACTGACGAGTACCGCAACCCGAATCCCGCGCTTCATGGGAATGCGCGGATCAAGCCTGGCCACAGCGGGAGCCTCAAGGTGCTTCGTGTGTCCCTGCGTCGAAATCGTCGCCGCATGCCAACCAAATCCAATCATGTGATGGCGCAAGAGGCTCTGGCTAGCGAGCAAGTAATGCGCCGTCACCGGAACACTCGACGTAGTGGGAGGCCGATGGAAGGCCCCTGTCTCGGGACCTACGGGAGCATGCGCCATCGCCCCAAATCCTCCATCTGCGTTCTGCAAGGTCAAACCATAGTTGTACTGCATCTCGGCCACGTCAGGCAGCCCTGCATTTGCACTGGCCATAACGTCGTTAAAGGTGCTGACCCCATTTTCCCAATCCATCCATGTATAATAGCCGGGCCCCGCTTTGGCTCCGTAACCCTGGTAGGCAAATCCCAACTCAAAGAGGCTGGCCACGTCTCGCCGAAGAGCCACGGGTTTTTTCTCTAAGTTCCATAGGGGCACGGCTAAAAAGTCCGTCGTCGTCGTTCGACTCACGCCGTTGTCGTTTATTAATCCTGCTCTGGCCCGCACCATGTCTAACCTCCAGGCCCGGCGCTCTGCCTCCGTGCCTGCAACTTGGCTCGCCCGCTCCAAAGCGGTAACCGCTACCGCATTCTCTTCAGCAGATCCCACCGCAGTAGGCGTTTGCATAAACGTTCCCCAGACGGGCGAAGACCATGTCACTAGGCGGTTGGCTCCACGCTCGACGGATGGTCTTAGCACGCCGCCGTCGGCTCCAGGCAAATATTCTGCAATCGAAGCCTCCGCCCACAGAACGTGGGCCGTAGCTCCCAAGGTCGCGGGATCACGGGGATTCAGCGCCTGGTTCCACCCTCCTTGCGATGTCTGCTTTAGGGCTAGGCGATTGACGATGGCCCGCGCAGCGGTTACCTGGCCGTTTTCTGCCAACGCGACCGCGACGTAGGCGCTGGTATTGGCACCAGCCGGACTGCCCGTTTGTCGGGTTACTAGCCCTCTCGCTGAGACATGAGCCGTCAGATAGGCAAGCGCCCGCTGATAGGCGGTGGCATATCTCTGGGGATTGGATCCCGCAAGCCGCATCGGAGCCGAGACGCCAGAGCTGACCGGAAACGTATCGTGCGCCGGACCCACGGGATCCGCCGCCCAGGCAGTCGGGCCGGTCAATAAAATGCCTCCAAATAATATCGAGATCCATCGTTTCACGCTGCATTTCCCTCTCTCGCGATTTGCATGACCGTTTTCACATCGTTTCTCGCAAGTCTATCAATCTATTCGCATATATTCAATATACTCCGTAAAAATAAAAATATACTTCAATACGTCGGATATCTTTGACCGCATTCCCGAAGACGGCTTCGGACACTTCGCGATCTCGGCAGATCGACCGCGTCATCACAAACCTTGCACCGCATGCAAACTTTCGCGACAAATAATTCGTTGACGGAACGATGTTATTCGTTTGTCGCTGTGATGAATGCAATTAAATATACTCTGTTCTACCTAAGTATATTGACTATACCGAAATATTTTGCTAAATTTGGGAGCGCCAACATCTGTGCAGAACATAAAGACCTCTACACCCATACGTAAGGGGGATTTACATATGTGGCTACGCTCCTCCGTAGGATGGCTTGCGTCGATGCTTCTTGTCTTTGGTGGAGGCTCGGTAATGGCTGCTCCTCCCTTATCTTCCCGTCCAAGTCCCGCCTCGTCTCTTTCCGGCGCATCCACTCAGCCCGTTCAATTACTGGCCTCCAATCCACCCAGCTATGCGCTGGCCTATCAAAACGCCATAGCCTACCTACAAGGGCAAGTTTCTTCGAATGGATCCGTAACGTCCGGAAACGGGCAACCCGCTTCGGCTACCAGTTGCGCGTGGGCAGCGGTCGCCTTGGCGGAAAATGGAGAATTGCCTCTGGCTAGCGCCATTGCGCAAAACCTGGTGCGATCCGAGAACCCCGCCGGAGGATGGAATCAAACGCTCAATCCAGCCAATATCCCCACCCTAGGCGCAACGGCCCACGTCCTCTGGG
>JAKAAL010000606.1 GCA_021802375.1 Bacillota bacterium
CGTGGGGGGGGCGTCAATGGATATCGTGTTGCGAATGATTCGCGTGGGGGCGTTTGATCAAATTGTCTCTAATCGCCAGCAACTTTTGACTGAGACCCGAGCAGATAACCGACTCATCCTTCGTGCGCCAGAGTCGGAAGATTCTGGGTGGAGCCGAACGCAGCAGGTGATGATGGACTATCGCTTTTTGGGCTTTGGCCAACACGAGCAATGGCTAGGTCCATGGAGATCTCAGCTGATAACTCAGGGCTACATGACGCTTTCCGAGGTAAAAAAAGTACCATTGGGCAAAATGGTGCGAGTGGTGGGGTGTCTGATTCGCCCGCATCGACCACCGACACGTAGTGGGCGGTTGGTGGTATTCTTTTCGTTGTTGGATGAAACGGGGGTGCTGGAGGCGCGATTAAACGACCTACGGTATCAGAAATATGGGCAGTGGTTGTTTGGCTCGGTTCATCCCGTAATTGAGGTGGTAGGGCGGACAGAAGCTGGAGGAATTGAAGTGTACGCCATTACTCCTTGGACAGCAGAGGTTAATCGGTGAGGAGGCCAGGCAAGGTGGATACTGGCGCTAAATTTGACTGGACAGAAGAAGTATATGATTATCGCCGGCGGGGCACCTATATCATCAGCGTGTCCGATGGCGAGCGTAGTCACATGCATGGAGGATGCTGGGTGAGCCCGGTGTCGCACAAGCCTCCGCGTATGGGAGTCGCTATGCCTAAAGAAATGGAGGGTTCTCGCATCGTGGTTCGCGGTCGACGCTTCGGGCTGTCTTTACTTGCCGAAGACCAACGCGACCTCATGACCCGATTCTTTCAGGGAGCGCAAACGCCGGCCGCCTTAGGTGAGGGCGAAATTACCTATGGAGTTCAGACGGGCGTGCCTCTTTGGTCTAACGCGGTGACGCAATTTGAATGCTGGCTTGAGCAATATGTGGACCTAGGAGATTTTCTTTGGCTTATTGGTAAGACGGTTTCCGCTACCCTTTCGCGCCCTGTGGCCGATATGTTGGCCAATGATATTGGACCCATACCGAAAACGCGGGTGCCTTTTCGCGGGTACGATGATGTGCGACTGTTGCCGGATCCCGTATTGGACGGCGCTCCGATGGGCTGAACGGTATGGACCTCGAGAAATTCGCTCCTTGCACAATGCATAGTTCCATGCTATCATCTCGCTTGTGCCCTTTTTGATAGCCGTCTTGACCAAAGCATTATCGGCCATTATAATGGAGCATGCTGTTGGCGGTGAGTTGATAGCTTTGGGGACGTAGCTCAGCTGGGAGAGCGCTTGAATGGCATTCAAGAGGTCAGGGGTTCGATTCCCCTCGTCTCCACCATGTGACCCCATGGTCTAGAGGCCTAGGACATCACCCTTTCAAGGTGGTAACCCGGGTTCGAATCCCGGTGGGGTCACCATGAATTGGGCCATTAGCTCAGTTGGTTAGAGCATCCGCCTTTTAAGCGGAGTGTCGAAGGTTCGAGTCCTTCATGGCCCACCATTTTGTTACAGGCCAGTAGCTCCAATTGGTAGAGCAGCGGTCTCCAAAACCGCCTGTTGGGGGTTCGAGTCCCTCCTGGCCTGCCATTTGCGGGTGTAGCTCAATGGTAGAGCCTCAGCCTTCCAAGCTGATTACGTGGGTTCGATTCCCATCACCCGCTCCATATCAAAGGGGCTTTAGCTCAGCTGGGAGAGCGCCTGCTTTGCACGCAGGAGGTCAGCGGTTCGATCCCGCTAAGCTCCACCATGAGACAAATTGGGGAGTCGCCAAGTTGGTAAGGCACGGGACTTTGGATCCCGCATGCGCAGGTTCGAGTCCTGCCTCCCCAGCCAATATTTTTGAGACACCGCAAGGGATTGCGGTTTTTTATTTTAACTCCAGTCCCCAAAAATCCCCAGCGTCACCAAGAGTGTTCTGAGCCAAAATGTACTATATGTAAGAGTCGTCGTGGGCCACTCTCAGCTTTTCAGGAATCACTTGTCCGGGCCATCTGAAGAACCTGCGAAACCGATAAAGAGTCTCATCCCTTATCGTCGCTGCTACTGCTTTACCATGGATTCATGCTCTCTCTCCCATCTGGATTGTTACCCAACTGTCCCCCACAACGACCGGACCCGGCCCCATGGCTCACGCCCCCGAAATTAGGCGTCATCCAGTTCCGCCAGTCCGCCCAGTTGATAGCGCGCATTACGGTCCTTCATTGCCTGTTGAAATCCAGGGGGCGAGCGAGCCATGAAAGACCGATATCTATTTCCAGCTATTTTTGAACCTGGCGATACCGCCGGGTATACGGTCACCTTTCCCGATCTGCCGGGTTGTAGTACGGAAGGGGACACCCTGGAAGATGCGTTCGCCATGGCCAAAGAAGCCTTAGAATTGCATGTATATGGCATGGAAGAGGATCACGATCCGATTCCTGAGCCGTCTCGGTTGAAGCTCGCAACCGTCCCTCCCCAGGCGATGGTCGCCGTGGTGGAGGCATGGAGGCCCGTGATCCGCAGTAAAATGGCCAACCAGTCGGTCAAGAAAAACTTAACGGTTCCCACAGACGCGGCGGACCGGGCTGACATCAATTATTCCCAAGTCTTGCAAGAAGCCCTCAAGTCGCGGCTGGGTGTGGCCGGGGGACTGGTGGACAATTCCTCTTGATCGGATGCCTCTGTCCGCCCCGGCACCGTCATACTGCGGAGCGACGGATGGACCCTTTTGTGATCACCAATGACCCCCAGCAGGACTTCCCCACATCCGTCGCGAACGCTTCTCATGGGGATGCTAATCCTATGCCAAACCAAGATCCCTATGCCGTCGAACCTCGCCGCCTGCCCTTGGACCTCTAGAAAGGCGGGTGGTGCGCTATGACCAGGAATCAGGGAAACGGCACGAACTGACCCAGACTTTCGACACCAAACGCGAAGCGAAATAGTGGGACGAAACCGAAGAACCGAAACGACCAACCACCGAGAACCAGCGATATAATGATTGGAATTACGCATGAACGGTTCCGTGCCAACCAAGGCCTTAGTCCGATGGGCCGAGAGATGAATCGAGACCAGGGAGTGTCAGATGAACGATTGCACGAATCTTAAAGCCCCCGCCGTGCTTAGCACCATCCGAACTGAGGTCGCATCGACCGACTTCACCATGCCATCCGACGACCTGACGGGCTCGTTGCTACGGACCTTGGTGGCCTCAAAACCCCGGGGATCTTTGCTGGAACTGGGAACCGGAGCAGGGGTGTCGACGGCCTGGCTAGTGGACGGGATGGACTCTGAGTCGAGACTGATCACCGTCGAAAATGATTGGCACATCCAAGCCATTGCTAAGAGGCATCTGGGCGCTGACCCTAGGGTGACGTTCGTCCTGGACGAGGGGGAGTCCTTTATCGAGAGTCATCGGCAAGCGCGCTTTGATCTGATTTGTGCAGACACCTGGCCAGGGAAATTTTATCTGGTCGACGAAGTCCTGGGAATGCTCCGTGGGGGTGGCCTCTACATCGTGGACGACTTGTCGCCAGTCGATAGTTGGTCAGAGCAACATGCGCATCAAGTGGTCCAATTGGTGAACTATCTGGAAGATCGTTCGGATCTCCTGATCACCAAACTGTCCTGGTCGACGGGCTTGCTGATCGCGACCAAGGTGCGATTATGACGTGACGCTCGCTCGAGTGGGGAAAAGCGGGCACTGTGGGGTCGACGTTGCTTCTTCCTTTCAAGACCAACCGCGATGCGAGGCTTTGCATTGACCTATAGAAAGAGGGCGATTGGTGAAGGGTCTCTTGTCTCCTGCCCGTGATTGACCTGTTTGCTGCAAACGCTGGTTGATGGCAATAGCCGTGTGAATCGGCGAGCTTTCATCCACATCAGGCTAGAGTGCGCCTGATCGACCCTAACCATTGCGTCTACGAGCGGAAAAGCCCTTTCCGGTCTGGGATTAGCGGGTAAAGGGGATGTATCTCCTGATAGGCTGTGGGCTTTTCTGTCATCGTAAAAAGTA
>JAKAAL010000607.1 GCA_021802375.1 Bacillota bacterium
ATGCGTGCGTCAGTCCCCCGGCGTCTTTGGATTCTGGCAGCGAGCACACTGGCGCTTTCGGGGATGTCCTGGATACTCTGGCAGGGACCCTGGCAGAAAAGTGCAGTAATCCCTTCCCTGCTATTAACCCAGAGGGGATGGGGACTCGCCCAAGCTCAACAGTTTTCTCAGGCCGCCGATCTCTTGGTTCCCTTAATACCCCTAATCGCTATCGCCGCTGGCCAGCGTGATCTGCTACGCCACCGCCGGGCGATCACGGCCGCCTGGCCCACGAAATCCTGGCGGTACAGCACCAGGCTGGCCCAATACTGCGTGGGTCCCGGTCTGATCTGGATTTTCTTAGCCGGTATGGTGCCGTGGTGGGCCGGTCTACCCCTAAAACCGTGGCACCTGGTTGGTGTTCTGGCGCCAAGCATGCTGTTTTTGACCGGAGTGAGCTACGCGTTCTCAGAAATGTTTCGCCACCCGATGGCAGGTTTGATGATCGCCGCATTTTGGGCATTCGTATCATTCGTTGCCAAACATCTGCTGGTATCGGTCACGGTTCCCTACCCAGGCCTCGTCTTAGACGTGGCCACCAAGTATCGTTCCAGTGCCGCCTGGACCAATCGGGCGGAAACCCTCATCCTAGCCTTGATCTTGTGGACGCTGGGGTCGCTAATTTACCACCGGCATCGCCAACGAGGAGACGACGTATGAATCCATGGACCGCAGAAGCACTAAGACTCCTTCGATTTTTAGTTCGGCGACGCTATGTCTTTTGGCTTGTGGGGGTGTCTTGGCTTGTACCGCTCGCCGGAGCTTGGGCTACCAGCCGCTATATGGGAAATCCCCCTTTGCTTACCTTTGCCGCATGGTACACGGTAATCCCTGTGGCCCCACTCACCTGGAGCTTCGTGGGCCTTCGGGCAGGAGAAGAGGACCAGCCGGACGCTTCGGGCGCACTCAAACGATCCTGGCCCACGCATCCCACCAATACCTTGCTCCGGCATCTTAGCATCATCATAGCTCTCTCTGTGGTCGGATCCAGTCTCACTTTGCTAGGCTGGGGTGTCTTGATGCCCAGTTGGCATCAAGGATCCCTTTCCTTGGTCGCCCGAGAATGGCTGGATGCGGGGAGCATGCTAGCGTCTGTGTTTGCGCTCTTTTTTTCCTGGGGACGCGCGACGGGTGCATGGTTGGGTTCCGTCTGGGACGGGATCGTAGCCCTGGGGCTACCTTTGATCGCCGTCGTGGTAAGTACCATGGAGCTTAGTGGCGATGTTCCTGGATCCTCGATCTGGTCTTTTCTCGCCGTCAATCCGATGGGCTACTTCGTCAATCGCGGAAACGACGTATGGGGATTCGGACCGTACCAGCCCATTTTTTGGATCACCTTGGGCTTGATGGGATCCTTGGCCATCGGAGCTCTATCCTTGACAATGCTGAAACAATGGACGAGAGCAGGTTGGACCCTTGCCATCGGAGGAGCCTCAGGAATTGTTGCCGCCGGGCTAATTCTCTTGCTCACCACTAAAGTGACGCCCCCTAAAGCGTATAATCCCTTTCCAGGCTTGGCTTCCGTTCCCGTGTCGACCGGCTTTCGCCAGGAAGCTCTTACGGTATCCTGGATGGAACCGACCTGGTGGGAACAGCAGAGCTTTGGCCCAAAGCAGGAAAAATTTCCGCCGTTTGGTTGAATCCCCGTCTAAAGGTGATCACTCTACGGTCCGGGACTCATGCGCTCGCCTGGTCACGAACTCGGGGTTGGATTCGATTCGCCGGCCAGGCACGTGCGATCCAGCTAACCTATCGCGGCAATCCCCAAACCACGGTCCGGTCCATGGAAGGCAACCAGCCTCTCTTCGTCGGCTCCTTTGTATCCGCCAGCGGTGCCTTACTGCAGGCAGGTGCTTGGTATCCCCTCTCGACCACCGAAGCGCACCACCCTCTTCACCCCCCGGTGGAGCACTTTGGCCTGCGCGTGCTTGCCCCCCAGGGCCTGACTACGGTCAGCAATGTAGGCGTCATTCGCCCTAATCACACGGTGTGGCGGGCCAGCACAGGCCTTTCGCTGGTAACGGGCAATCTCACTGCGTCTCGACTGGGTGCCCTGACCATCTGGTCCGGTCCTAGCACCAAATCGGCCTGGCTCAACGCCAGCAAAGTCTCTGATCCCGATGGAGGGCGCCACGCCGTCCATCGGCTAGACCACAGCTATTGGCCCGACACGATTAGCCAACTGAAGCGCTTAGCGAGGTTAACTGGCGATCTCCATCGGGCGCCTCTGGTTGCCCTACTATGGGTCCAAACCCCGACCTTTGCCCCGATCGCCGGTAATCCCAACCCCCTTGCGGCGGCTAAACAACCGCCGGGAATGGCCGGGAGTGGGCTTTTAGGATTGTTTAGCGGCATGGTCAATCAACCGAATTACTTTAGCGAGTTCATCAGTCCCTTAGCCGTTCAGGCAGTATGGGCCAGCATCTCGCCACGCTGGCTGCAGATGAACTTGGGCGGCCTCGCCGCCCCTCGCTATCAATTACCCGCACTGACCGTGATGGGCACCCTGCAAACCTGGTATCGCATTAGCGGAATCGTCATGGACACCCCGGCGCTAAGTCCCCCTCCCGGTAGTTTGGCCGCCCACCTGGCTACCCTCTCCGGCAAGGCACGCACCAGCTTTTGGCACGAATTCGTGCAGGTGCTGGCCACCCATTGGCCCAGCGAAAGAACCCTGGGTCAGTGGTGGACGCACTCGAAGCTTTCCTCGGGAGTTGAGTCCCATCCATGAAGTTTGTAAACTGGAAACTGACAGAGGATAAGCCTCCAATACCGCTTGCAAAGACGAAGGGACTGCCACCGATGCGCCCCGCTACCCATGGTCTCCAAGGGCTCTCCGACGAAACCTTGTTGAGCCGCGCGGCCGACGGCGACACCGATGCCCTGAGCCTAATTTTTGACCGTTACCAGCAGCCCCTCTACCGGTTTCTTAGGCGTCAGACGACAGACGCCGCGTTGGCCGAAGACCTGGTGCAAGACACCTTTTTACGGCTTCTGGAAGCGCCCAAGAAAAGGACCGTGCGCCATGCCAAGGCCTACGTGTATCGAATTGCCCTGCACCTTGCATATGATGTCAGCCGCCGCCGCCGTCTGGAAACCCGGCATCGCGAAAGTCTGGTAGAGCCAGAAAACACTAAAGAGGCAGCCTTTATCACCCTGGTGGAAGAGCGAGACCTCCTCGATACCGCGATGGCGCTTTTATCGGAAAAACTTCGAACGGCCATAGCCCTTCATTATTTTGCCGACCTGAGCATTACCGAAATCGCAAAAACGCTAAAGATTCCCCAAGGCACGGTGAAAAGTCGCCTCGGCCGCGGGTACCGCCAACTGGCTGAACTGTTAGAAGGAGGCAGGCCGTGAATTTACGAAAGCGAAATGATTTAACGAATTTGGGACTGAATCCGGAAGAAAAAAGGCGGCTGGAAAGCATTTTGGACGCGGCTTCGACGGAGCGGTTGCCCGAGGAATCGAGTCGCCGCATCCGCACTCGGCTGATGATGGCTACCTGGCCTGATGACATCATCTTGCCTAGCCTCTGGACTGGTCTTCGGCTTGCCGGCTTGGCCATCCGAATACAGCCCGCCTCCGTATTGGCCGGTTCCGGCTTGGGACTATTCGCGAGTGTGTTATCGCTAATCATCATCGCAGCCCTTCACCTGAGACCTCCCGCCCCCGTCGATCTCTTCTCCCTATTGTCTCCTCTGATGGCATATGCCATCACTGCCTGGCCTACCTCCAATTGGGGAAAAAGCGCGCTCAATACCATGATTCGCTCGGCTCCAGTGTCACTTGCCACTCCGCGCCTATGGTTGATGGTGATGATGAGTGGACTCGACGCCTTGGGTGTCCTCGCTTTCCTCGCCTTGTTCGGGAGGTTCAGTACCGGCCTGGCCCTGACCTGGCTTTTTCCGTTTCTATCCAGCCTCGGCATCGCTCTCGCCATCGAGGGACTAGATC
>JAKAAL010000608.1 GCA_021802375.1 Bacillota bacterium
TGGTTGGTCACGTAAACAAAGAAGGGTCATTGCGGCCCGTGGCCTAGGGAAACCTTGGTCAAAGCACTGAGCTATATGCATGAATGGCCGGATACCCCCTGCGCGAGAGCCCAAGTGGGGTCGGCCGAATGTGCAGGAAACGGGGGAGACCTTGGATCCTCAGAGACAACACGCTCAGCTCCTCGGATTATGGTCGCAGGGAACCAAGTTAGTGCGCCGAATGCAACATCGCGGGTATCGCGACCGTCTGAACTTGGTGCAAATTCAACGATGGTGGGACCTCGCTCGGTCTCTTTCCGAACGGGGCCTGGTCGTGCAAATTATGCCGCTGAGTTCGCCTGTGGTTTTAGTGGGCTTCGCGCCTGGAAAACAGGGCTGGGTCAGCTTGGTCGACGTCACCGGAGTAGACGCTATAGACGCCTCGCTCTACCATCGGCGCATCGCCATTGACTTCGCTCCCGCCGCTCCGTCTCTTCGTCTGGATGGGACAGGCCCGATCGTGGCGGAAGCGATGGTCAGAAAGCTGTCGGGGAAGAGTTTGAAGACGCTCATGGATATGGTCGCGGTGACAGGGGGACGGGATACGGTGACGATCGATCGGGCCCAAGACGCCGAAGTCGTCTTGGCGGCTTGGCACTTTGTGCCTCAAATGATGCGCCAGGCCAGGGCCAATGATTGGGTGGCGCTAGCCCGCTTATGGCGGCATCGTGGCCAAGCCCTCACGATCGATCGTGCGTTGTCCGACCGCTATCCCCAGATGATTGGCCGCGACCGCGATGGCCGGCAGCGGTGGCGAGTTCCCTAATCCAGGATGAAGACATTGTCCACATTGCGCTTGCAGGTCCCAGAGTGGTGGAACACCTGGTGGACGTCGTTTTGATGTTTGAAGGCGACCGTCAGCACGTGTTTCGCGTACTCCGGGGGATTAAAAATCGCTTTGGTTCCACCAGTGAACTCGGCTTATTTGCCATGGAGGGAGAAGGGCTAGTAGCCGTTCCCGATCCCTCGCGGGCGCTTTTGGAAGAACGTCCTAGCTCGGCCACCGGATCGGTCGTAGTGGCTACCGTGGAAGGATCACGCCCCCTTTTGGTGGAAGTGCAGGCTCTCTTGGTGCGGGCGTACGGCACGCCGCGACGGGTGGTGTCGGGGATGGATCCACAGCGGGTGGCCTTAGTCTTGGCCGTCTTGGAACGGCACCTGGGCTTTAGGGTCTCGGACATGGACGCCTATTTCAAACTCACGGGAGGGGTCTCGGTCGATGATCCCGCACTCGATTTAGGCGTGGCCTTAGCGGCAGCGTCTAGCCTAACGGGGACGTCCGTGCCCGGTGACGTGGTGGTGATGGGCGAGGTGGGCCTCACCGGGGAGGTGCGGCGCGTCGGTCGGGTGGCGGAACGTCTTAACGAGGCCCTTCACTTAGGCTTTCGTCGGGCGTTGGTGCCCAGCGCAGGCGACTTTGGGCTTTCCATCAAAGTTGAAGGCGTCCGTCGACTAAAAGATGCCGTGATCACGCTGCAAATGCAGGCCGAGGCTCGCTGAGCCCTGATTGCACGCAGTAGTGCCGTGGTAAAGCGATAAAGCGGTAAAGTGGTAAGAAAGGTCTCGCCAGCACTACGGCAAAGCCTCGGCTGATGCAGTCGAGGCTTTGCCGCTGCTCGACACAATCTTTCAATTTTCTTCGATACCAGGTGGTATGATTTAGATCTCCGCCGGCGGTGCGAAGAAATTGGTTGAGCTATCCTAAAAGAGTTATTTTATTCCGTACCCCGGGGAAGACTGAACATGGGTCGGCCAATAGGGCGATTCGAAGTGCATAAAGGGGGTGACGGAGTGGACAGGACGATGCGGCAGGTATTGACGCTGGTGGGTGCGCTGCTTGGCCTTTTTACCGTGTTTCACAACCGAGAGGTCTTGAAAGCATGGCCCTTTTTGGTATCACTGGGCTCAGAGCGGCTTGGACTCTTGCTGGCGGCGGTCGCCGGGATGGTCGTGGGTGGGCTGGTTGGTCTCGTCTTAGGCCCGCAGTTGGTTCGATGGGTGAGCCTTTTGATTGCATGGGCGGAGGGCCGTTTGCAAAGGACGCCGACGCAAGATTTGATGTCGGGAGCCATCGGCCTTATTGTGGGCTTGGTGATCGCGTTTCTGATTGGGGTGCCTCTCGGCGCCTTAGGCATCGTGGGCGAGTTGGCTCGCGTGGCCATATCCATTGCCTGCGGATACGTAGGGCTGTCGGTGTCAGTTCGGAAAAAGGAAGAGTTTTTGCGTCCTCAAAGTTGGTTGGCGCGCGTCAAACATCGCGCGGGCAACGAGTCGAAGCCTAAGATTTTGGATACTTCAGTCATTATTGACGGCCGAATCGCTGACATTTGCCAGACAGGATTTTTGGAAGGGCCCTTGGTGATTCCAGGATTCGTACTAGAGGAACTGCGTCACATTGCCGATTCTGCTGACGTCTTGAAGCGAAACCGAGGGAGGCGCGGCCTGGACATCTTAAATCGGATACAAAAGGAGCTCAATATCTCCGTTCAGGTGTATGAGCGCGAGGTCGATCCTGCCTTAGAAGTGGATTCCAAGCTGTTAAAGTTGGCCAGATTGATGGATGGCAAAGTCGTCACCAATGACTTTAACCTGAACAAAGTGGCCGAATTGCAGGGGGTTCCCGTGCTTAACATCAACGAACTGGCTAATGCCGTTAAGCCCGTGGTGCTGCCGGGTGAAGAAATGGTAGTGCACGTGATTAAAGATGGCAAGGAGGCGGGCCAGGGGGTTGGCTATCTAGACGATGGTACGATGATTGTCGTGGATGGCGGTCGTAAGTGCGTGGGCTTAACGGTGACGGTGTTAGTCACGTCGGTTCTGCAAACGGCTGCCGGGCGCATGATATTTGCCAAAATGAAACCTCAAACGGCAGGTATCGACGTGATCGAAGCCCGTTAGTGCAGCGCGAATCTAAGGTCGCATCCCACGACGATGCGGCCTTAGACCCGCGCCATGCTATACTACGATATATGTTTTCTTGGGGGAACAAGCGATGTGGCCTCATCAGCGGTTGGAAGAGCGAATGGCGGAGCGCTTACTTCGCCGGATGGAACCCCAGCTTGAAAATATTCTTAACGAATTTCTCTCGACGGCCGAGGGCCAAAAGCTCGTCATCGACGCGATCGCGGACTTGGTCAGCGACTTCGCCACGGTACCCCGAGATGTCAACGTGCTCAGCATGCCCGAACAAATTATTTTATCCATGGCCGAACGCATGGCGGATCGTCCTCTCTTTCGTCAAAGGTTAATGCGCATCTTGGAGACTCAGGCTAAGGTTTAGGGGCGCATGCGACGGTATTTTTACGAGCGTCTGGCGTAATGGGGGTCCCTGGGCTGACCGTCGTGGTTCCCCCATTCCTGTTCGCCATCCAAAGCGATCGGGCGCACGGCTTCATAGATGCGGGTTAGATACGCGGCCAAATCGCGATCTTGCGGCCAAAGTGGGGGAAAGCCCATGGTGCGTATTACCTGGTCGGCGGGATCGCCTGGAAAATCCTTGGGCGCACGGGGCAAAGGTCCTGGTTTTCCCCAAAAGTGGTTTCGGTCTAGGCGAAGGGGAACCTGGTGGACGTCTTCTGGCTCCACCGAAAACGCTTCCAGGTCCTTCTCAAACATTTGCATTAACGTGTCCTGGTCGAGCCCCTGCAGCCGTAGGAGGGTCTCGGGCTGCCGTTCAATTTCCTGACCCAGCCTCGTCCACAGCGCCCGCCCATGCTTGCACCAGCCGACGCTCAAACACGTACAGGCCACCGAAACGGTCACGGGGTCGGGGACGAGTTGGAGGGGCGCTTGGCGTAATGCTTCAATAAGCTTGGCCGGATAGCTTTGGGCGAAAAGGAGACCTAGGACATAGGGGGGCAGGCCGCTCTCATAGAGCACGCTCTGCCACTCGGCCAGGGAAGGCACCATAAAGCTGAGCGAAGTTTGGCAAGGGCGGGCATTGCGACCTTCATGAA
>JAKAAL010000609.1 GCA_021802375.1 Bacillota bacterium
TCAACCGAGGAGGTAAACAGAGATGAAGGAAGAGGAACAGAGTGAGAAATTTATTTCCGGATTAGAGGTTCGGCGGGCGGTTCTCGGACCCGAATATGTTGATCACTCATTGGCAAAGGCAACCGAGTTTACCTGGCCGATTCAAGAACTCTCGACGGAGTACTGTTGGGGGCACATCTGGACACGGCCAGGTTTGCCGAGAAAAACCCGTAGTTTGCTAAATTTGGCCATGATGACAGCGTTAAATAGGCCTCACGAGCTGCGGATTCACGTTAGAGGCGCACTTCGGAATGGTTGCTCGCGTGACGAAATTAAGGAGGTGTTATTGCAAGCCACGATATATTGCGGTATACCGGCTGGGATGGATAGCTTTCGCGTCGCCCAGGAAGTGTTTCAAGACGTGGATGACAACGGACTAAGGGAGGACCTTCCGAAATGAATGAGGTGGATAGTCTCGGATTTGTCGGATTAGGTCAAATGGGCTTTCCCATAGCTAAACGCTTATGCGAGGCCGGATATCATTTGACTGTGTACGACGTGCGGAAGGAGGCCATGCAAGCCCTCCGATCCTTCGGTGTGACAGCGGTTGAGAGTGCTTCCCAAGTGGCATCCCGCGCCGCGGTTGTTCTTGTTAGCTTACCGATCCCAGTGGTTGTCCGCGAAGTAGCGTTAGGAAAACAAGGACTCGTCGAAGGAAGTGCCATGCGCACCTACATAGATTTATCGACGACGGGTCCGCAGGTCGCGCAACAGGTCGCACAGGTGCTGGGAGCCAAAGACGTGAAGGTGTTGGATTCGCCCGTCAGCGGGGGAGTCCCTGGAGCCGAGAAAGGCACCTTGTCCTTGATGGTAGCAGGGTCCCAAGAGGTACTAGAGCGTCATCGTGCCATTCTCGAAACAGTAGGGCGCAATGTATTTTATGTGGGATCTGAGGTGGGCCAGGGGCAGATCGTCAAGGTCCTCAATAATCTGTTGTCGGGCACGGCATTGGCAATCACTGCAGAGGTTATGGTATTAGGGGTAAAGGCTGGATTAGATCCAAACACCTTGTTGGCGGTATTTAATGCCAGTACCGGGAGAAATTCTGCGACTCAAGATAAATTTCCCAAGGCCGTGGTCAATCGCTCGTTCGATTATGGATTCAAGGCAGGTTTGCTCTATAAAGATTTGAAGCTGTGTATGGAGCAAGCGGAGGCTTTGAGCGTTCCGATGTGGGTCGGCAATAGTGTGCGGCAAATATGGGAATTTGTCGTATCTCAAGGGGGAGGCGACCAAGACTTTACGGAAATCGTGAAGTACATTGAGGAATGGGCAGGGGTTACGGTAGGCGACCGATGAAGCAAGCACTACCCCTGGGGGGAGGGTTCCCGTCTCACGCCTTCTCTCTTAAAGCGAAGAGTGTTCATTTTGGCTTATGGGGCAATAGGTTCGGTTTTGAGCTGTTCGAGTAAATTTCGCGGTTACGGGTCCGATGACCGAAAGGGCAGCGATCTAGGTGGAGGGAGTATTTGTGCCACCTGCTACTTTCCGGCGGCAGATGGGATCCTGTTGCTCGAATTCGGCGAGATACTAGAACCTGGTATCTGGTATCAACCGGGCGGTGCATCAAACCGTGCAGACTGTGCGAGAAGCGGGCATAAATGGGGTGTGGGGGGCCGGGCCTCCGTGTGTCGCGCCCTCATTGAAACCTGCATCCTCTCCTCGGAGATTTGAGTGCTGCCAGGAATCCGTTTAGAACGCTTTCCGCGTGGAAGTTTGGAACTGATGGTGACCTCCGCATTTCGGGTGAGTGCTCGCGCTGATCGCCGCTGATCGCGTCGGTATGCGACTTGAGGGATGGTAACTGGTGGAAACCATGACCGGTGATGGTATCCTCGAGAGAATGGCACTGGGGGTTATTGTAGTCTCATCCAGTGGCGAGTTGTGGATGCTCTTGAAATTGCAGGGGAGCATCGGTGGATATCCCACGGTAGCCCACGTCATCATCGCCGGTTGGTCAGCGTTGACGCAACTCAAGACCGGGGAACACCGTGCGATTCCGTTTGGTGAGCCTGAGGAAAGCCATGAAGCACTTGTGACCTCCGAGGCCCTCTTGGACTCAGTTCCGGTTCGTGCGGAAAAAATGGTAGTGCATGAGGGTCAGGCCTCATCCGGAGAAAAAGTGCGAGAGACTGATGCCCTCGCTAGAAGGACGGTCGGATAGTGGATCCAAAATGAGTCTTGACACGACAAGGGGGGGCGGTAGGAAACTTGGGCAGATGGAGACGGCGGGGAACTAGCCCAGGTAGTCGAAGAACAAAGGATACGGGGAGTTCATGAGGTATTCGCCGGCCGGGAATATAATCCAGATGGCACTTTGTTGTTATCCCAAAGGGTCCTGGATCGCTGATTACCGATGCTAATCGGGTAGTGAGGCGTGCCATCCAGTGATAGAGTACGGTCAGGCAGTCGCCATTGACGGCATGCGATTCGATCTCATAGGGCAACTATTTGCGTTAATGGAGATGCACTCGGTGCCGCTGGTTTGGTGGCCAAACGATTTCGTGATGCCGGAATCGAGGTCACGCTCATGGCCAAGGTTGTGGGTTATTGTATTGGATTAAATCACTGCTACCCCTAGCTGTGGACTCGCCGACAAGGCTAGAGGTCATGATCTATATCTATTATGGGGGTATCGCCGAAGAGTGAGTCATACGGGCAACAAAGCAAAGGGTGACGCGATACAAGATACGGGTCTGGCCCGGGGATAAAGAGACGTTGGTTAGGGTATGCAGGGGTACGCATCATGGGCGGAAGTCCGCATCTTAATCTTGAACACCACGACCCGCCTGTCGCGGCACATCATTTGGGTTCGCGTCCTTCCTACGTCAGCGCATCGTCTCCGCCGGATTCTCATTCTCTTTAACATAATGTGATTGGGAGGAGGAAGCAAATGATTTGGGATCTCTCGCACACCTTGGCGGATTATCAACCCCATTTTTCGACTCATACTCAGTACTTCCGCATGATGTGGAATCGCTTGGAAGACGGTGATCGCTCCGCCCATGCACAACTGATCATGGGAGAGCATTCGGGAACCCACGTGGACGCCCCGTGCCATTTCTTTAGCGGGGCCGATTCTATCGACGCGATCCCGCTGGATCGCTTTATGGGGCCTGGGCGCTGTATCGATGTAACCTCTGTCGGTCCGGGTCGAAGCGTGTCACGGGAGGATATCGATCAGTTCGAATTAGGTGACGAGCCCATCCAATCAGGGGATATAGTGCTTTTCCACTTTGGCTTCGACGTACGGTGGGGGATTGGGGCATCCGGAAAAGCGTATGGCCAGGCGTGGCCCGGATTATCCGGAGAAGCGGCGGATCTGTTGGTTGAGCGGGGCGTGAAAGCGGTGGGGACCGATGCGATTTCTATTGATGCATCGGGCGATCCGTCGTCACCCGCTCATCATCGGCTGTTGGGAGCGGGAATTGTGATCTATGAGAATCTCACCGGGCTCCAGCCTCTCGTTGGCCGAAGAGTTCGATTTTTTGGATTGCCATTACGCATTGGTCAGGGAACCGGCTCCCCCGTCCGAGCATGGGCGGAAGGAGAAGAGAGAGCACGCGAAAGCCTTTAGGAATGTAGGGAGGTGCATCCTGATTACGTGACGGACCCAATGTCGAAGGAAGTCGTCCTCTGGAACCGGAATCACCGCACGATGTACTGCTGGGTGGCCAACTAAGCGGGCGAGGACAATCGTGTGCAATGTGGCGTGGAGGGTACTCTTATTCACGGGTTCTTCGAGTAAGTGTAACCGGCACCATCTCCTATCGATTGTACAGTAGCTGTTGGAGGCGGTCGACCGCGAGATGAAAGCGAATTTTACCCAGCTGTTCCGCCGAGGACGATGAAAAGCAAATTCGCAATGGCGATGGACGTCCATTTAGATTCGGGACTCGGAACGATTAGGCTCACCGCCGTGAATACGGCACCACCGAGGAGAAACTGGAGGTCG
>JAKAAL010000610.1 GCA_021802375.1 Bacillota bacterium
ACGACATGCCATCGGCAATGGTCACCAACGTCTGCGGTATCCCTTGGGCAATCCCCAAAGCGAGTTGGATCGTATCCGGATCGGTAATATTTCGCTGGATCAGCAAACCCTTCGAATGGGTCGCATCGAGTGGATTCATTCGAACCGTGTGCAGCCGACCCTGAAAATAGGCTTCGCCGGGCCACATCCGTGCAGGCGCTTCCGCGCCAATCAGGAGAATGGGGATGGTGCGCCGTGCCGTCTCTAGAATCATCGAAGTAAACCACCTTTGGCCAGACCATCTGGCATCGAGATCGTCGAACACCCAAAGCAGCGGTCCATCACGGCGTAGCGTCTCAAGCATCTTCAGACAAAGGGTGACGGATATCGGCCGCTCGATACTCATGTCCAAGGTGTGGACCATCGCGCGCAAGAGGTCCTCTTCATCCTTAAGTTGATGGCCACTGGTGTGAAGAATTCGATGTGACCGCCTCCTTAACACTTCGCCCAATGCGCGAGCCGTATGCGACTTGCCCATACCCGGCGCTCCCCATAAGTAGAATATGTTCCAGACGGAATCGTCAAGAATTTCATCGAGAATAGGAACGGCTTCAGGTCGGATTAACATCGGAGCATCCGCGATCATCGATTCTACGATACTCACGTCATTTAGCATGGGAAGTTCCTCCTAAACTCTTAGGGTGACGGGGTCTCTCATCCAGCCTGCTTTCTCACCTTGCCTACATTGTGGAGAAGCTCGTAGGCGGAGGCGGCCGTGTTCGCACGGTAAGATTGGGAACCAAGTGTAGTCTTTCACGGGGGCCGAACCTAGCAACACGGTCCCTCGGCTCCTCAAAAGCCTGGTTCCAGGTAGCGTTGGAATGACACATACCTGGCTGGCTTGGAGGATCAATCGGCCTCTTTCTTTTTTCGCGCTAGGGTGTCGGCCTGTCGTTTCAGATTCCACCGCTTAGGGCGGTGGGGTGTCTGTCGGAATCACTAAGACCGGCACCGTGCTTTGGTTCAACATCGCTTGGGAAACGCTCCCTAAGACCCAGCGTTCGAGCCGGTTCAGTCCCCGTCGGCCGACCACTACCAGCGTGGGAGTAATCTCTTCCATAGCGGCTAGGATGCCGTTCACGACCTGGCCCTGTCCAGTTTGCACGCGGCCTTGGATCTCGGCAAACCCATGCAAGCGTGCCATCGTGGCCTGTAATTGAGCATGCGCTTGGATTAAATGCGAAGGATAGGTGTCTTGAGTGTCTTGGGTGGGCTCCGGCACAGTCATCCACATGCCCCCCAATGCTGACATTAGCCATCGTCGGCTGCATACTCAGGTTGCTGTTGGCCGCAAGACCGAGCATCGGCTGCATATTGTGGTCGCCGACCGTCTCCCCCGTAGAGTCGGTCGCCACGACGACGACCACGACCCGGTGATTCGCGGTACTCCAATGTGTTTGCACCCAGTCGGCTGCTTCCAAGGCTCCGGGACTGCCGTCGCTCGCGAGGAGCAATGTTTCTGGTTCCATGGTATCCTCTCCCTATATGTTCACTAGAATCGGTGATAGGCGAACAAGCATGTGCCCGGGCCGGAGATTTTCCGTAAGACCACTTGCCTCTGTCCTAAGTTCGCTCCTGACCATTTACGTTCCATTGGCTGAGCGTTTGAGTGGGTTGAAACGCGAACGATGGGACTACGCCATGTGCAGCACGGTGACCAAATATTCTGCCGTCACGCTCGTTCGCTCGCCAAAATGGCGCTTAAGCGTGACTGGCACGGATGCAGCTATTTGGTCTGAAGGATTCTTTCATCGAACCCTGGCATCGGATCTCGCCTCCTAATTGAAGACGCTCATACGGTCAGAGCTTTTCGAAAAATCCGTACGTATAGAAGCACGGTCTGCGTGACCAAAGACGGTTTCTCCATACCGACACATTAGTTCGCTAATGATTCGAGCATTTGCTCCTAAATCGTTGGCCTCACAGAAATCTGAATCCGACACAGGAAGATACACCTAGTTGCCCAAGTGGATCGCGGTGCTGAAATAGCTGGGCGTGGCTGCAATGGCTTGATGGTTGCTGTTTGTGAGTGCACTGTCCACAATGGGGATTCTAACGCTCGATGGCGAAGGGCCTTTTATCGTGCAGGCCGCAACGTCGTTGGTGACCACGACATAGATTCCCCCCCCGCGTCGACGGTAAAGGCTCTCCGCCTTGCGTATAGAGAACACTCGACACCGCGTGGATGTGCATCGCGCCATTGAAGTTGGCCACGGTATGCCCATTGAAACGACGACGGGGGCGCAAACCCGGTCCATGGGAATGCTGCCATGCGCCAGCATGGACAAAGCCTCGGTGCTCAGCGCGACTCTCGAGACTTCGCCCCAGACGAAGACGTTCGCCGGGGCTCCGTTTTGGGTATGCACTGACCAGGTGACGCTAGTTCCCGAAGGAATGTCGATGGTGGTAATGAGGTCGACATTACCAAAGCGAACCCTGGCCTTGGCGACGGTGAGGACCGGGGTGGTAGGCTTAGGTGCGGCACCCCCGAGATGAGAGTGCTCTTGGGATCCTCTCTGGACCTAACGTTCTGAGGTCGGATGAAGCCGAAGAATGCCACACCATCCCTGGGCATCCCGGCGGCCAAACTGGAGGAGCGTGGCAGAACCAACGCCAACAGACCGCTGGTCGCGAGCACCGGGGTCGCCAGCGCCAAGGCCAGTCCGGGCAAATCCCTCTCCCTCCTTGGATGAAATATCGTTGACCCATCACACATCATTCAGACAAGAGCCTATAAAACCTCACGGCCAGGGGAGTACCCAGATTCCCGGACATTGGGAGCACCGACCTCGCATGCGGTGGATACGCACATTCGGTTAGGACAGCGGGAGAAATCTTGCGCGTCTTAAGTAACTAATGCCATTATACCATCTTTCGTTAATATTTAAAAATATTGGTCAGATCGCTTATCAAGAATCGAATGATGTTAGGAGTTAGCGTTACTAGTCAGCGTGAATCGATCGAAAACCCGCCCTGGGGGCGGCGTATTATTGAGAACCCTTGACGATAAAACGATGGCGAGTCATTTATGATCATGGGGAGCGCTATCTCGCGTGAAGTTTTTGACTCTCATCCACATGGTCAAATTCATTTAGACGCTACGATCCTATGTGAATGCTCCCGCCGGCTAGATTTATGCCGCCAATGGACGCGCTGAGTGTGCCTTGATCTCCACTGTTCTTATCGACTAAAAGGCACCAGGCGATGGCTTCATGGATGAATCTCCTCTTCAGAATACGGTGAGCATGCTTTAGTGAGGGATTACCTATCATCGAGCGACATGAACCCACGTTTCGCGCCCTTATACCTAGATATTGTATCGTGCCATGATCTCAATACGACATATTGATTGGAAATATTTAAGGGGCACAATTTATTGGGCTTAATCGAAGGGCTTAACCCCGATCTATGGGGATGCAAAACGTGGGATGCATCATTTCGCGGTCCGCCATAATGGCTTACCTTGTTCTTGTTTGAAGACGATAGTGGCGGTGTGCGACTCGATTTCTGAGGGTTTGATTTTCGGAAATTCCACGTTGACAATACTATGAAAAGAATTCAATCAAAAAGTTGAGGAACATCCTGGTGAACCATGGGGAAGCATTCGTCCCTAAAATGGCACGACTTGGATCACCCTCCTTGACAGATCCGACCCCTCCCGACTTCATGCGTTGTTTGTCATGGAGGGTCGAAAATGCGATCGTGAGTAAGAAAATAAATTCCTCGATTTTTGATTTCCTAACATGCAGAGGCTGAGGGTATACTGATTAGTAGAATTGCCGTGAGTCAACCTAGGTAGGGTATCGTCTGAGTCAACGTCCATCAAATCTTTTCTGAGCGCGCTTCCATTCTTTCTTTTGTGGGCGATCTTGGCAGAGCAGGTCAGGCAATCAGTGAGAGAAGGATGGGGTAACCCCCGGGTGGAGTGCCTGAACTCGTGATGGCTGGGATC
>JAKAAL010000611.1 GCA_021802375.1 Bacillota bacterium
AAGCGTGGTGGTGACAGGCACACTGAGAGGATTTCCGATCATCGTCCAAGCCTTGGAGGCGGCGGTGATAGAGAGATTCGGCGCGGAAGGAACCGTGACGGTGACCGAAGTCGATTGAGGGCTGTATACCCATTCGCCATCCGCGCTATGGGGAGCCTGAGACTGATACTGCGTGCCTGCCCAATAAAACGCCGTGTCCGAGCTGGCCGCCTGGGCCGTGGCTTGATCTACCAGGTTCCATCCCGAGGTGAGGGCAACCGAATACGTCGTGGCGGTTCCGCTTGCCGACGATCCGGATCCCGAAGCTCCGGAAGAGGAAGAGGAAGATGTGGAACCCGTTCCTGAATTGGGAGAGGTTCCGCCTGTCGTGCTGGATGATCCCGAAGAGCTCCCGTTCGTTGAGTCGCTATAGAGATAGAGACCGTTGTTGGTCAGCACCGCCAGGCTATTGGCAGTACCGATGATTTGATCAATTTGATGGAAACTAGGATTGGAAATATCGCCGGTGATCTTTTTCGTCTGCCGGTTCCAGAGGTAGACGTGCGTCGTATTCCCAATAAACACCGTCGATGCATCCACGCTGGCCGTGGTAGGAAATCCTTGGAGCGGGAATCTTTGTTGTACGGTATTCGTGGCGGGATTTAGCAACATCAGTGAACCTTTGGCGTGGCTTTGACCGTTTAAGTTTTGTACGGGATCAGCAATCAAGTAGATCGTATTGCCCCCCGGAGAACTCACGGCGACGTCTACGATATTCGAGGGACTGATTCCTTGGATGGTGTGCAGCACCGTATTCACCGACGTTAAGTCAGTAACTTCCGTGTTTTCTGGTGCGTCGACGGCCGGAATGTAGAGATCATTGCCGTTAGGCGTAATGGTCATCATCGGCAACGGCGTCTCGTTGTAGGAAGACATATGCGGCTCGTACGGAACGTATCCGCTTTTCCACAACGTTTTACCGGTACTCGTCGAATACGCCGTGACCGCAACGTTGGGATCGTAGGCATACAACACTTGCCCATTCGGGGACACCAACAAACCTGCCGCCCCTCCATTCAGGCCCTTCGGCCCGGTCCACGACAGAAGGGATTTCGTTGTGCTCGTGTTGATCGCTTGAATCGTACCGCGATTCGTCAGGGCGTAGAGGGTGGATCCTCCAGGGCTTAAGGCCATAAATACAGCATGAATGGCCCATGTGGTGATCGGCTGGCCGGTTGCGCTAAATTGAACGATAGTGCCGGTCTTGTTTTCGAGCACGTACAACGTGCCGTTGGGAGCTTCGGCCAGTATTGCTCCTGAGATAGCCACCGTACTAACAAGGCTCCACCCTCCGGTCTGGCTCGAAGAAGCCGCTTGCGAAACCGCAGACCCGTTTAAACCGATAATCCCAGCAAGGAGCACGGAAGCACTCAGCATGGCGATGTGCCGTTTGATAGGTGAAAGACTCATTCGAAATATCCCCCTTAGATTGCAAATAGCCATAAAAACTAAAAACTTTGCAAGTTCTTATGGAATAGCCGGTGGCGGTGGCGGGGTGAGAGTCGAGGTCGAAGTCGCGGTCCACGCCCACGGAACATTAAACCCTTGCCAGGATGCTGCAGTCCATCCGCATGCCTCGAGTAGTGTTTTAGCCGCCGTGATGGGGATCCACGGTGCATTTTCAATCATCGGCATGGGGATGTGGGAAGCGACCAGCGTTCCGTTGACATGCAGGGTCGCCGTTCCACCGCCAATCCAGGTTTTAGAAACATTAGAGGAGTGGGCAGCGGTGTGCAGCAAGATCGTCTGCGCGTTCCAAGTGAGAGAATCGTGGGTGGCTTTTATCCAGGTGGCCAAGGATGACAGCGGGACCATGGGGAACGTGTTGTGCGACAACCGTACCGACATTCTAGGCGTCAGTGCCTGACCGTTGAGGGTGACGGTTGCGTTTCGGGTCGTAATGGATTGGGAACGATGCGGCGGGGAAGCAGAAGGCCATATCGCGTTCCAATGGTTGGGACGGACGAGATGCACTGACGCGCCCAACGCACGAAGGACGTTCAGCGTGTTTAGCCACACGGCCGATCGTGAGGTGGCGGAAACCATGGTCCAGGTCTCTGTTTTCGCATCGATCCGGACTTGGGCGTGTTCTGATTTTAATAGTGCGACGACGTCAGCTTTCCAAGCGGGTTGGTAGGTGGCAGCGTTAACCGTTCCGGCTAACACTCCCATACTCAGCACAGCCCCTGCGCCGATGCCAAATATGCGAAGTGGGTTCACGAGCATAGCTCCTTTCGATAGATACCATGATACCATGCATGGTAGGCGAAGTAGGGCTGGAACGTATGCAAAGGCCGCACTCTGCGCGAGAACACGGCCGTGTACGAAGAGGTCTCGCTATGACCCGGCGGGCGCACTGACCGCGACGGTTTGCGCGAGCGGTTTACCCGACGCCAAAATTTGGTCCAAAGCCCGGTAGCCCGTGGTGGCGTTGGAACGGTTCCAAATGGTCCAGGGAGCGTAGTAGACGGAAGTCTGTTGGAAACTCGGATCCCATGCCCACGCGTTAATCGACCCACCATAAGCCGCCCAACTCCACCCGGCGGGCATTTTCACGGTGCCGGTGACGCTCGACCAGGGGATGTTGCCGCCTAATGGCGCAGATGGCCCCGGCGCGTTGAGCGCGAGATCCTGTGCCCAGTAGAGGGTGTCCCGCAAGACCAAGGGCAGGTGAGGGTTCGGAGCATTGGCGGTATCCGAGGGGATCCACGTCCACTGCCGGGACCGGGTGCGGATTCCTGCCCAGAAGATCGCGCCGCTTTGGGCGGGATCTGCGATCGCTTCGGGCACAATGGCCCATTGGGTGGCGGGCTTCCAGGGAACCGTGATGACTTCCATGGGAACGGGCAAGTGCGGTGGAGTGCGATGACGCACGGTCCAAAGCGCGTCAAACGCTTCCAGCGCGGTGGTGCCCGTGGACGCAAAGGTTTGGCCAATCGTGTATGACATCACGGGAAGTGCATCCGAGTGCGTGGACTGCAGGATCGTGGTCGAGGTAGAGCCCACCACCGTCGTTTTCGTGATAGTCGTGGTGTGACCGGTGGTGGTCTTGGTGACGGTGGTCGTGCCGACTTTCGGCGCTTGCAGCGAGGTCGTCTTGGGTTTCGATGGAGATTTTTGACCTGCCGGAGGCCGCGTGGCTGATTTTGATGGTCTGTTAGGTACCGTAGGAGGATGGGAATGCGGCGCTTGAGCCGGTGAGGCCGACCGATGGGGCTGCACTCCACAGCCCGCGAGGAGGATGCCGATCACCGGAACTACCATCCACCGGAAAGATTTTGTCACAAAAACCCTCTCCTTTATCCGACAAACGCCGGGGTGATCGACCTGGGAGTCCGGGGGTGGCGTTGCGCGGCTTCGCCAACCAAATAGGGCTGGTCGTCGATCTTGGTCACGGGCGGATGCGCGAAGGTTCCTAAGTCCAAAGTACTGGGCGCGGGGTGAATGAGCGCTGGAAAGACGATCCGATCTCCTCGGGACGACAACCCTTTAACCCATCCATGTTCTGCATCAATCGCTACGTGCATCGAATAACCTTCCTCGAATCCATGAATTGTGGAATGCGATAATCTCCTTCCATCGGGCTAGTAGCCCGACACACTGGGGCGATCCCATAAAAAAGCCGCTCTCCTTAGGAGAGTGGCGGGGATTGGGAGAGGGATGCCCAAGATCGGCTGATCGGCAAACACGCTAATGGGGTCCATCCCGATGGTAAGCAATGCGTACGCACAGGGGGATTCAGATGCCACGCGGTTAACCCGCGTAGGCCATGAAATGCTGAGACTAAGGTGCCTGTCAATATTCGGGGCTTTCGATTGAGATTCGGAATTATTCGTATGATAAACCGCCGGAGGACTACTTATCCTCGATCCACCAGTTGATACTCACAACGGCGTTGTTAACGAGTTCTTTCGCCTTACTTCGGATGCTCTCTATCTGACT